>NZ_BAAHAP010000046.1:0-44907 GCF_054777495.1 Echinicola sediminis
TTACCCAAGCACAAAAGGGTTCGCAATGACGCAGCGATCCTATTTCACTGCTTTTAAATCGAACTCAGGTTCATAAGTTAGCTATTGCACGTTACTTTTTTATAAGTCTTGGAATTCGGGTTTAAAGGTCAATTTCCACTTTCTGGCTCTTCAAAGGAATTTTATAAGCTCCCCTGACTTTTTCGAAGGGCAAATCCACCGTTTCATCGCTGACTCTTAAATAAGCATTTGGAGTGAATTCACCTTTCTCGTTTAAGGTAAGGCTCACCTTTTCGGTTTTGGTATTATAGTGGACTTCACTGATCGTACCCGCATCAAGCGTTAACCATAGCTTTTTAGGGGCAATAAATACCTTGGATTTTGCTGCGGTGGTCAGCTCCACCTTTACCCAATCCTCTTTTTTGCTAAGGTTGCCACCAAAGGCCAACCAGCCTAGCGCCTCGTCTTTGGTGAGGTAGGTAGCGGTATTGACGGCATAGCCATAGAAGCCCGAACCGTAGTCACCGGAGAGGTAATCGATTCTCAGGGTAGAAGGGTAGGAGTGAAAGGCTGCCGGACCAAATCCGTCTTCCGTGATATTGGCAATGCCTCCCAAGAGTCCGCCATAACCTACTTTCAAAAGGTACAGGTTGTCCGGAGTTTTCCTAAATTGTTTTAACACCGGAATGGCATTTAAAGAAGAACCGTAATGGTGGATCTGACGCTCCACCCTGGATAGTTTACCTCCATATAGAAAGTCCCAATACCTACGGGCATTTCCATTATAAGCCCAGTGGGGCATGGTGGGCATATAGGCCATGATGGCTCTGAGGGTCACCCAGGCTTTATGATCATAGCCAAAGTAATCCGACCACATGTATACTTCCTCTTGTCCCGTGGAATCCCAGGGCATTTCACTTCCGAAAGGATATTCCAGGGCTTTCCAATGGATGGCCCTGCTTTTCATCCTCGTTTCCAGGTCGGAAGCCATATCGGCAAAGCTTTCAGTTTTGAGGTCTTCTAGGATAAACAAAAATACAGAGCCCTCCATTTGTCCAAATTGGGCATAGTAAGGTGCTTGCTCTACCATGGCAATGCTGGTGTGGTAAGCCTGCTCCAAATACCAGTCCCAGGGCCTGTTGTCGACCAGTCCCTCATGGTAGCGGGCCAGTCGGTACATCACCCAATAGGCAGCAGCTACATGGGGGTAATTGTAAGATCTCCCGGGATCGTTAGCGTGTTTGTGGTCCCAGGCCGCCCAAGTATTATAATTGATACTATCACTGTAAGTTCCCTTGGGTAAGGAATCAGGCTCATAATAGAACACACTCTTTTTGACCCCGTATCGATGTTTTCCTTCACTGTATTGGATATTGCCCCAAAGGGTATGGTCTATAAAGTCCTGAAGTTGGTTGATTTCCTTTTTGTCGGGTTGGATGAGTTGTTTCATGATGGCAGCCAACCAACCTCCTGCGCCTCCCTCATCACTCAGCCCTGCCACCCAGGCCCTGCTGTCCTGGGTCAATTGCTCTTTGGTTTCGTAATCGTAACTGATAACAGAGGGATTTCTGTTAAAGATGGGATCCGGTTGGTCAAACCATTGCTCGGTAGTCAGGAAGCGACCAAAGTCCTTGACCACCTCAGTTTCCGGCTTGATGACCTTATAGTTAATGGACTGCTTTACCCCATTTTCATAAGTTAGGGTTACTCTTGACTGGCCCCATTTTATGCCTTCTACAGTGTATTTTTTGTGTCCCTTTTCCGTGAGGCCGTTTTTATTGATTTTAAGTGCTCCCTTAGGTTCGATTTCAATGGATGCGACCTTGCTATGGTAATCGAGGAACAGCTGACCTTGTGTTTTTTGGGGGAGGACATATCCCGGGATGCCCGTGATGACAGGTTTTTGCTCTTCTTTCAGGGTATTTTGAATGGCTTCTATTCCTTCTGAAAGTACCAGCTTCAAAGCGAAATTTTTGGTTTCATCGGGAGCCAGCATCAAAGAAGTAGGCTGGTTCCATTGCTGCACCCCTTTCCATTCATTTTCGGCATAGGCTTTACTGTGCACCATCCACTCATGGAATCCCTCAAAGACAATGCTTCTCGGTGTAGGGTCATCCAACAGAGGCCGATAAGCTTCGAAGGACATGTTCTCTTCAGGTAAAACCAATAATGCCTGGCCGTTACCGCTTAGTCTTTTTACCTCCAGGTACCCTGCATCCAGTCCAATATAAGGGTCAAAAAACACGTTTTGTGCATGGGTTTCATAAAGGGACTTTCCTTCCAAAATGTTGTTGAAGATCATCGGAATGCCCAAAGCACCGATTTCCACATCTGCCCTGGAGGTATTGGTGATTTCAAATCGGAGCACCAAATGACCGTTTTCCAGTTCGTAATACCTGTTGATCCTTACCGGGATATCTTTGGGTAGGGTGTTGGACAGATCGGCTGCGGCCAATACCTTATCAGTAGTTGTCAGTGGAGTGACCGTTCTCCGCTGGGTGGCGGTGGAATAGTCTTTCCAGTCTTCGCCACCTTTTCTGATCCTAAGGTTGATGTCCCCCAAATGGTACAAGCCGTCTTTGTCCCTATACTCTAAACGGTCACTTGGGGTAAAGTCAAAGTGGGGAGTCTTTATTGGGCTTAAACTGGCCACGGTTTGGGAAGCTTTAACCAGTTTTAGGTGGAAATGCGGTGTTTTCAATTTTTGATAGACATCCGCTATACCCAAGGTAGGTTCTTTTTCTTCCAAGCGGCTCCAGTAACCTTGAGCCTGGCTTTCCATGCCGATTAGCAGGCTGATGAGGAAAATGGCTGTATATTTCAATGTACTCATGAGTTATGTTTGTTAGGTTGTCCGATCAATTGAAATCGGTAGAAAATTTCCACTTTGTTTTGTAGTCCTTGCTCAGGGGCAGATCCTGTAACAGGCATCTCAATATTTCCACAGGCATAAAGTTTTCTTTTAATACCCGGTCGTGAAATTCTTTTTCCGTCCAGCCTTTTTCCAGCATTTCATTGCGCAAGGCATAAAACTGTAGCCCACCGGTCATATAAGCCATTTGATAAAGTGGGGGAGTGTAGCTTGTGGCAAAGGAACGCCTCACTTCGGCCTCTGCATTGGCATATTCATGGCCTACTTGGTCTACCAACATATCAATGCATTGCTGGGGTGTCCATTCTCCCAACTGGTACTTTAATGAAAAAATGATCCTGGCGCAGCGGTGGATACGCCAAAAGAGCATACCCATTTTTTGCTCGGGAGTTTGGGGAAAATCCTTGTTCCATAAAATGATTTCCCAGTACAGGGCCCAGCCTTCCATCCAAAAAGGAGTGCTGAAAGTCCTGCGGTAGGTCTTATGGCGGGAATTCATGAAATATTGCAGGTTGTGTCCCGGGTGCAGTTCATGCTGTACCGTAGGAAAGGAAAAGTTAGGATTGTTTCCGCGCATGCTCATCATTTTATCTTCGTAGGACATCTCTTCTGTGGGGTAGGAGATACTGATTTCCCAACCACCCGTAAAAAAGGGATTCACTTTCTGTCGTTCAGGAGTCATCATGATCATCCCCCAGGTTTCTTTGGCCAATTCGGGAATGGTGATAAGCTCCCTGTCTTCGATGAATTTCACGCTATGGTCGTATAAGTCATTGATGGCCTGAGGCTGTTTGCCCGGTGCCACATAGGTGTCTTTGACGTGTTCCAGGGCAGCTTTCCAATCGGTGCCATAGCCCATCTCCTGGGAGGCTTTGATCATTTCATTTTTACACCATTCAAACTGTTGCTCGGCTGTTTTGATCAATTCTTCAGGGCTGTAGGGAATAAACTCAAAGGCCAAGGCATTTACCAGGGCTTCCCGGCCTGCAGGTTTTCCGATGATGCCAGATCCATCATCTTTGATGCTGTTTTTGGAGTAGTTCTCCATGAGGAAGTCATGATAGTTTTTCAGCTCAGCATCCAGCGCGGTATAAGGGGCTTTTACCCACCAGGTAAATTCAGGATCATATTTATAGTAGAATTCGAAAGCTTCCTTTAACCCTCTTTGCAGGGAGGAGATAATGCCTGCGGCCTTCTCGGCTTCTATCCAAGTTTTAAAAGGGCTTTCCTTTAAAGCCTGGGTTTTAGTGGCGATAAACCCCTTTGCTGTATTGAAGTCCTGTGCCAGTTTTTTGGCATCAGGCTCTTTTCCTCTTCGTCTTTCTTTGACAAAGGTGTACAGAGGGCCGGCAAAATCGGCCGTGTGGGCTACTTGTTTAAAGTCTTCGTAGCGGCTTTTCAGCTCGTATGCTCCTTTTTCAATTTCATTTTTGAGTAAAACATAATCGGTTTTGCCATCGCTGCTCAAATCATCAAATCCAATGGCCTTGACTTTATCCTCCCATTGCGCATAGAAAAGAAGCATTCTCTGATAATATTCGGAAGATTCTCTGATATTGTAGGTAGTCTCTAGGGCCCTTTTGTCCGCCGTATAGGTGTTGATAATATCAATGAGCTCACTTGCCCTGGTCACGGAAATACAAAGACAGATCAGAAGAGTGCTGAGGATTATTTTTTTCATGTGTTGTAGGGTTGTTTTTAAATTTTCAGCCAAAGCTTATTTTAAAAGCACATCAAGGTAAACCGAATGGCGGCCGTAAGTATCGTAAAAAGGCTTGTAAGTAACCCCGTCAATGATAAACTCCAGCTTTTCAGGATCTCCTTCGATGGATTGGCCAATATCACGGGCATCCAATGTCACCTTGCGCCACTCTTTTCTAGCTTCACTTTCCTGGGCGGCCAGCAGGATAGGGCCGTAAAACAAGCTGGCGATGTTTTGCTGGTCCATGACCGGTTCCAGATGAAACTGGAAGGGCATTTTGATCTCAACGGTATCCCCGTTTTTCCATTTGCGACTGAGGGTGATATAGCTGCCAGGTTGGGCCTCTAATGACTCTTTTTTACCGTTTATTTTTACGAAGAAGCCTTTGGTGGCCCACTGTGGCACCCGAACTTTGAGGTCAAATTTTCCACTGCCCTGGATGGTCAGGCGGGTTTCGTCCTGATGTGGAAAAGCGGTGGACTGGACGAGTTTGATATTGCGGTCCGTCCAGTTCAGGGTAGAAGGAATAAACAGGTTTACGTAAAGACGTTGATTGTCCGCACTTTTGAAATAGATGGAATTCTGAAGCTTGGTGCTGCTTTCAATGGCGGTTCCATTGCAGCAGGTAAAGCCTTTCATATGTGGGTTGCCGAAATGTTTCGAAGAACCCGGCCTTAGGGGAACATGGTAGGTGTTGGCAGGTGAATTTTCAGCCACGGACGCCAGGATATGGTTGTAGAGACCTCGTTCATAATAATCCATAAATGCCGGACTTTGGTCGTATAGAAACAGGTTTCTACTTAGTTTAAGCATGTTATAGGTGGCACAGGTTTCATTCTGTCCTCCAGCGGAAAAACCGTTTTCATAAAGTGTCGCCGGTTCACTGATAAAGCATTCAGCATTTGCGGGGTTACGGGCTCCGGCCACCCCTCCAATACTGTACATATAATCCCCCGTGGTCATGTGCCAGAAGTTGTCTGCAATGTGGTAGTAGGCAGGACTGTCGGTGCCCCGGTACATCTCCAATGCCCCCATGATTTGGGGTATGTGTTGATTGGCGTGAAGGCCTCGGAAGGTGTCCACATTTTTGGCCAAGCCATGGGAGTGGTCTGCATCTCCATAGAATACACTGATATTGTCGAACAGTTCGGCTACTGCAATATAATCTACCTCATTGGTCAGTCGGTAAAGCCGTGCCATGGCCTCGTTCATGCCGCCAAACTCACCGGCAATATAGCTGTTCCACATGCTGATCAATGTTTCAGTCGGTAGTTGGCTCAAGCGGGCATGCACCCAAGTTCCCATTCCTTCGGCGATTTGAAGGGCTTTTTCATTACCGCTTACCTCATAGATATCCATCAAGCCGGCGAGGATTTTGTGCAAGGTATAGTAGGGAGCCCATACCTGGTTTTTTTGCCCTCCATAAGTGGCCCCTTGTTCCAACATGATAAATTGATCCGGTGGGTAGGCACTGATAAAACCTTCTCCCCAATTCCAATAATCGGTGCGAATGCCAGCTTCACTCAAGTCCGAATCAAAGGCCGATTTCCCCGGCCCAAAAGGAACCGCTCTGGGGTCTGCCACAAATTCGTTTTCAGCCGCTGTTGGCCGCCCCGACATCTGGGACAGGTCAAAAAGGGTATTGACCATGTATTCCATCTTTTTTGCAAAGTCCGCTTGAAGAGCAGGATCATAAGCGGTGCTGGCAAAGGCCTGGGCAATTGCAGTGAGGTAATGGCCCGTGGCATGCCCACGTAGCTTGGTTTCCTGGCTGTCCCATACTCCCAATGGTGTTGCCCCTTCAGGCTGGGACTGTCCAAAGGCATTGCGAAACATGTACAGGAAATCGTCCGGATTGGTTTTGGCCAAAGTAAGAATAAACTTGTCCCTGTTCTCAATAAATTTGGATTTACGGCCCTGCTGATCAGTATCCAGGGATACCTGGTCCAGGTCAAAGGCGGCTAAGCTAAGTTCAGGCGTTTTCTGCTCCTTGCCCTTTTTGACCGTGACGATGGCTGTGGAAGTCAAATCTGAACCGGAAATTTTGCCGGTAAGGGTATATTGGCCCTCTTCCAGTACGGCACTGTTGTCTTTAGGGGCGGGCCAGATTACCCGAACCTTTGGCCCACTGATGCCTCCTTGGTAGGTGGCCTCCACAAAGCGGGGCAAACGCGGAAGGTGTCCTATACTGGTCTCCACCTTCACATCCTCCACTGCAGTCAGGAATTCATTGTACAATTGTGGATGGTTCCCATCGAAACTTTGGAAATGGTCATTGGCTTCTTTTCTTTCATTTACACGGTTTTCATTCCCTTCATTGAGCGCATTGCGAAAGATTCTGGCGATCTGAGTTTCATTTAAAGGAATACGGTAAATCCTGAAATCAAACAAATTGGCATTCAGGAAAGTCCCCTCCGCAGTCAATGACTTTCCGATAAAAAGCTGCTGCTCCTTGTCTGTATTATCGAAGGTTTTGTCCAATTCAAGGTTGAGGCCTTTGACCTCTTCAGAAAGGCTGCCGTTGAGGTAAGTCCTGAAAGATTTGGAAGGAATGTCTATGACAATTGCAATGTGGTTCCATTGCTTGGGTTTGATTACTTCCGAAACGGCTTGGTATTTTTGGTTGGCTGAGGCTGAAATTTCCGCCTTGAAATTTTGCTGACTTCCATCACCAGAGGGAGCTACATAAAAATGGGTGTCATTGTCTTTTCCAAAATCAAAAAACACCTGATTGGCTTGGTCAGAACGCAGGTAAAGCCACCCCGTTATGCTCAAGGATTCCGTTGCAGCTAAAACATCAGCAGGAATGGAAAGATAGGCTTGGCCCTTATCATTCAGTGAAAGCACTTTTTTGAACTGCTTGTCTGCGACGAACGAACCTCCGTCTCCCTTTAGCTGGGCATGCAGGTTGTTTCTGGACCAGTCCTGCACATTGCCATCAAACACATAGCGGGCTATCAGGCCTGTTTCACCGATTCCGTCCAGGATTTGATCTCCACTTTGTGCCTGGAGCTTTGTGCACAGGGAAGCAAAGATCACCGTGAATAAGACAAATAAACGAGTTAGTTTCATGTTACATCCTTTATATTTTGACCAAGTTGTTCTACCTAATATACTCAAGCTGCGGGCTTATTTTTTTAAGCTGCTCAGCCAGACAGTTTTCCAAGATTGGAATGAAGTATAAAAGTAGAGATAATCTTTGAGGGAGGATTGCGTCATATTGGCTGACAATTGCACTATATTAACTTCTCAAAATAAGCTCAGTTAAAGTGCTTCTATTTACTGAACAATCAAGTTGATGTTGAATTTTAGAAAGGCAATAGAAGGTCTGATATGTTTTTATTTTCTGACCAATAGGCTGTAGGCCTGGAGAAATAAAATACGTTATATTAGTACTTTCGTTTGATGCCCCTCTATATAGGAATGTAAAAAGATCCGATGCGTATAAAGTCCTGTTATTTTGCTCTCAATTAAAGTAAAAGATGCTGGTGGGTTTACCGATAGCTACAATGTCCCCTTATACTCGATATTGTTTATAGAAAAAGCCGGCAAGGTTGCGGTCAATTTTGTAAAGTATGAACTAAAAGAACATACCGTATTATTCCTCACTCCTTATCAAAACTTACAATTACTGGATGGTTTTTCAGGTAAAATCATTCTACTGCAGTTTCACGGCGACTTTTACTGTATTGAATACCATAAGGAGGAGGTGGCCTGTAATGGCTTTTTATTTAATAATATCTACCTGCAGCCCTTTATATCCCTGGAGAAAAAGAGATTCTATGAGCTGCTACAGATAACGGAGAAAATGGGGGAGGAATTCACCTTTAATAGAAGATTTTCTGATGCGGTATTAAAATCTTACCTGCAGCTTCTCCTGGCAATCTGCAGCAGTGAAAAGGCTGATATATTGGATGTCGAATTTCAGCAAGGGCCAGTAAACCCTATCATCCATCGGTTTCAGGAACTGTTGGAAGATAGCTTTAAGACAGAGAGAAGCCCTTCTTTTTATGCGGAACACTTGGCAATGTCATCATCCTCATTGAGCAAAAAGATCAAGGCTCATTTCGGTAAAACTCCTACCCAGCTGATTCAGGAGCGGGTAATTTTGGAAGCCAAAAAACTATTGCACCTTACGCATAAGCCCGTCTTTGAGATAGCCACCGAGTTAGGTTTTGATGATGAGTTTTATTTTAGCAGGTATTTTAAAAAAGAAGTTGGCCTTTCCCCAACGTATTTTAGGTCAACGGTGGGCATTTCAATAGTGGCAAAATAATCCATTAAAATTCCGTGTACGTCCATTCTCAGCATTTGAATTGGTCCATACCTTTGGATCCAAAAATCATATGCTATGAATAGAATATTGGATGTATTGATCGGGAGCCAGCCTGCTTTTATCAACGCCATAAGAATGGCCATTTTTATAGTTATGGCCTGGATAGGAGGCTTAAAAGCCTTTCAGTACGAAGCTGATGGCATTGTGCCTTTTGTTTCAAACAGTCCCTTTATGAGTTTCTTTTACAAGCATTCCGGTAATGAAGTGCAAAATGCCACAGGGGAAAAAATAGCTGAATACAAACTTTATAAAAACCCTGAAGGAAAGATGGTCGAAAAGAATATAACATGGCATAAGTCAAATGGGACCTACCTGTTTTCTTATGGTTTGGGAACAGTTATCGTTTCGATAGGCGTATTGACATTGTTGGGGATCTGGTTTCCACAAATTGGACTTTGGGGCGGTTTGCTGACTGTGGGCATGTCGGTGGTAACCTTGTCTTTTTTGATAACAACACCGGAAGTTTATGTGCCCAACTTGGGAGGAGATATGCCCACGCCTCACCATGGTTTCCCCTTCTTGTCAGGAGCGGGAAGGTTGGTGTTAAAGGATATCATCATGATGGCCGGAGGATTGGTTATTGCGGTTGATAGTGCAAAACAGATTAAGCTGTCCTCCTAAAGGATTGTTGGTGATTATTGAGAATTGGTGAAGTTTTACTGTTTTGAATCAGTGGAGTTGCGAGGGCCATAAGTATATCAAATAAGGTTCTCTATGAAATAGAGTGGGGAGTCAAATTTGAATTTCCAGCGACAAATATATCCTGATAATGTAGTGGTAGATCCTCCTGCATCTTCCGGCAGAGAAATCATTTTCGTAATAAGGCCGATCAAGAATGATTGGTTTTGTCCTATGTGATTAGTTAACAGAAGCTTCTGTCTTATTGAGGGGACCAAGGGACTGGCCTGGTGCCGATAGCCACCTTAGGCAGGAAAGATTTTTTCCCACCTGATATCATGGGCGGTTCAATTCGACAAGCTCAGTGACCGTATGATTTACTAGGATGTAACCTGGGGATAGCTCCAGCAGTTCCTCTAAGCATTAGCTGCCAAAACTTCCCATGGCACTTTCAACTTTCCACTAAGACCAATGGCCACTTTGAGTTGCCTAAAATCTTCATGCAATTTATCAAACAAAGATAAACGGAATAAAAATGGCCTAACCTGTTTAGCCACTGTGGATCACATAGGCCCATAAATCAAAATAGGGGAGCTTGGCAGTCTCGCTTTTCTGTTTTTGGGATGATTTTATTTTTTGTTTGCAGCTTACCATTCTTTGGACAGTAAAGGGGGAGCAAAATGACAAAAACGTTTCCGAGGATAATAATGGGCTAGAAATTATCTTTAACTATGCTAAACCGAAAGGTCAATCAACCACTTCAAAGGGAGGATAGCTATTGGATGCTTCGGGAGAATGGGGGTAGAAAACCAAGTTGATCGGGAAAAATTTAATGGATAGTAATTGGTATCCACTAGGAAACTCTCCCTCTCTTTCAATAAGTGGTGATAAGTTGACCATGCTGTCCAACGTGCTTGGGCATTAAAATGGAAGAATTTCCTATCGGTAGGAAATTGTAAGTTTGAACTGAAAATGAAAAAGTCCTGTTAAAAATTGGTCAAAAAAGTATATTTGAAGAATTACAGAGAAGCCGAATTTGAAAACAATCAGGAACATATTCACCATTGTAGGACTGGTGGTCATTTATTCGATGGCTACAGCGGTGGTCTGTTGTCTTCAAAATCAAGTTCGAGATTTCCATCAAACGGGCACTCAAACAAGTTATGAGCTTGTTGATTTATTGGAAAGTATAAATCATGCTGGTCCAGCAAAATATTCCGCCAGCATTCCTGTGCCTCCTCCTTATGATCCTACACTTCTTGATGGACAAGGGGCATGGACAGTACCATTTTTCCATACTTTTCAGTTCAAGTGCCAGTACAAAAATCAGCTGACAAAATTGTTCAATATATTAATTGAGCAAAAAAAGGTAACCCTTCTTTATCCATTTCATTTTTTCTTCAGTCCTTCCATGTAAATGATGTATTGGGGTGAATAATGCCCCCCTAATAGTAAACCGCTAGCAGCTTCTCTGTTAGCCAATTTATTCTACATCCAATTTAATAACTGTTTTCATGGAATTAGAAACAACTGTCATAGGACTAGTGGGATTAGTCCTGTGCATATTGCCTTTTGTGCTTCTACAAAGGAGCAGAAAGAAGAAAGAAAAAGAATTACACAAAGGATTGAATGCCATAGCATCCTCCGTTGACAGTGAGCTTGGGACCAAGGACTTTGGTTTTGAATTTGCCATAGGTGTGTCAACGAACAAAAATCATATCCTTTATTATAAGAAAACCAAAGAGGAAGAGGTAGAAGAAATCATTCCAATCCAAACCGTGGAAAATTGCTCTGTCAATGCCATAAAGCGAATAATATCAAGCAAGGAAAGAGAGGAAACCATTATTGACAAATTGGAACTTGAATTCTTATTGAAGAAAAAGTCAAAAATTAGCCTGGTTTTCTATAATAGAAAGGAAGGAACTCAATTAAATGGTGAATTGGCTTTGATAAAAAAATGGGAGTCTTTAGTACACCAATGCATAAGTTATACTGGTTAATTTCTATTGGTTTATCAGGTCCTCTCAGATTTAAACTGGGAGTATCTCATAAACCGTGCAAGTCCCGAGAGCGGGCTCAGCAGCTAAGGAAAGCACTTGAAAGTATCATTGTGATTGGTTACAATCGCACCGATATTTTGATGGGACGGTGGCAGGTGTTATCCCAATGAGTGCTGGAGCCATTTGGATGACCGTAAAAACGAACAGTCTAAAAACCCACTTCACATTTGGGGCACACTACTAAAAGATAAAGAACACCTTTAATGAATCACATAGCAAAGTTCCCATGGATAGTTGGAAGTTTTGGGCCGGCATTGGTGCTCAAAAGGAAAAGCATGGCTAAAGGTGTGGAGTAGAAGGATGAAGTAATGGTTTGTAAACGATCAAATTCAAAAAAGTTAACCATTTATATTTGGGGACGCTATTAAATGAAATAATTCTAGCTAAAATGAAGGGGTATTAAAACAATATGGGTATAGATGGTGTTTAAAGAACGCTTAAAAATGGCTTGTTCTAAAATGCAAAAACAAAACCGCATTTTATAATGCGGTTTTGTTGTTAGTTGACCCACTAGGGCTCGAACCTAGACTCTTCTGAACCAAAATCAGACGTGTTGCCAGTTACACCATGGGTCAGTAATTTGTGTGTTTAAGGCCTCGTTTGCCTTAATTGTGGTACAAATGTAGGGGGTTTTTCTTTTAATGCAAACCCCCTTATGATGTTTTTTTGAGGTTTTTTTGTAAGTCCCTTGAATTCAGCTTGAAAAACTTCCTTCAAGGGACTTAGGCTATTTCCTACTTCTGATGGGATGCTACCCAGTTTTTGGCGTTGACAAAAGCCTCCACCCAAGGGCTGATTTCCTCGTCTTTACTGGCAGCCGGATAATTCGGCCAGTTCCATGGGAACAAGGACCGCTCAATATGCGGCATGATCGCCAGATGACGGCCATCCTGGGAGGCCAGACCCGCTACTGCATAATCCGAACCGTTAGGATTGCCCGGGTAGGCCTTATAGCTGTATTTCATGCCTATATTGTAGGCTGATTCTTCTTTAGGCAGACTGAACTTTCCTTCTCCATGGGCTACCCACACGCCCAGTCTTTGGCCGGCTAGTGAGCCGAACATGACAGTGTTGTTTTCGGGGATGTCCACATTGACAAAGGAAGACTCAAACTTATAGCTTTCGTTATGGAGCATTTTTGGCTTCACATCATGGGAACGGTGGATCAAGCCCAGCTCAACCATCAACTGACATCCGTTACATACCCCAAGACTCAAGGTGTCAGGACGGGCGTAGAAGTTGTCCAAAGCTGTTTTGGCCTTTTCATTGTAAAGGAAGGCTCCGGCCCATCCTTTGGCGGATCCAAGAACGTCGGAATTGGAGAAACCTCCCACAAAAACAATCATGTTGACATCTTCCAGATTTTCCCTTCCCGAGATCAGGTCGGTCATGTGGATGTCCTTGACATCAAAGCCTGCAAGCCATAGGGAATAGGCCATTTCCCGGTCACCATTCACTCCTTTTTCACGGATGATGGCTGCCTTAAGGCCAGAAGCCTCTTTGCGGAATGGATTGATAGAGAAGGCATCGAAAGAGCCATTCCATTTTTCTCCAAACTTAAAGGACAGGGATTGGTTTTTATAATTGTCGTAACGGTCTTTGGCCAGTTTTGGACCGCTTTGTTTTTGGTCCAACAGGAAAGATGACTTGAACCAGATGTCCCGGTGTTCTGCTACATCCAGTACGAGGTTTTGTCCCTCCAGGCTTACTTTTCCGTCAAAGGTGACCTCTGCAAGTACGGTAGCGCTTATTCCCTGCTTATCCAACTCGGCTTGTACTTTTGTCGGGTCCTCTACCTGAACGATTACCCCAGGATTTTCTGCAAATAATGCTTTTACCAGGTCTTTTTCTGCCAGATTCGAGGTGTTTACTTTTAGACCACATTCGGTGGTAGGGAAGGTCATTTCCAACAAAGCAGTAATCAAACCACCTGCTGAGATGTCATGTCCCGCCAGCAATTGACCGTTTTCAATCAACTGCTGAACGGCCAAAAATGCTTTGGAGAAATAGCTGCTGTCTTTTACTGTTGGTGGGGTGTTGCCAATTTTGTTGACCACTTGGGCAAAGCTGCTTCCTCCCAGCTGGGCCACATCCTTGGAGAAGTCGATGTGCAGGATTTGGCTTCCCTTTACCGCTTTAAGGTCAGGAGTAACGGTTTTTCTGATATCGGAACATTCACCTACACTGGAGATGATGACCGTACCTGGTGAATAGACCGTTTTCCCGTCGGGATATTTCTGGGTCATGGAAAGGGAGTCCTTTCCGGTCGGTATGTTGATGCCCAGTTCAATGGCGAAGTCACTTACTGCCTGAACAGCTCTGTAGAGTCGGTCATTTTCACCTTCATTTTTGGCAGGCCACATCCAGTTGGCGCTTAGCGAAATTCCGCTGAAACCATCTTCGATAGGGGCCCAGACCAGGTTGGTCAACGCTTCAGCGATGGCCAGTTTGGAGCCTGCCTCTGGATTGGCCAAGGCTGCCACAGGAGCGTGTCCTATGGAGGTGGCAATCCCTTTGTTTCCGGTATAATCAATGGCCATCACGGCCACGTTGTTGAGCGGCAATTGAATAGCGCCGGTAGTTTGCTGCGTAGCCACCCGGCCAGTTACAGAGCGGTCCACTTTGTTGGTCAACCAGTCCTTACAGGCCACTGCTTCCAGCTGCAATACTTCTTTGATATAAGAAGAAAGGCTGCCTGTCTGATAGCTGGGCTCTTCAAACTTGTTGGCCACCTTTTTATCGGTAAGTATGGTTTTGGGAGAGCTTCCAAACATATGGGCAAGATCCCAATCAACCGGTTTTTCTCCGGTGGATTTATTTTCAAACTTGAAGTGCATGTCTCCGGTGGTTTCACCGACCACATAAAAAGGTGCACGTTCACGTTCTGATATTTTCTGTAAGGTATCCACATCTTTTTCACCGATGACCAAGCCCATTCTTTCCTGGGATTCGTTGCCGATGATCTCTTTGGCAGAGAGTGTGGAGTCGCCGACAGGAAGTTTGTCAATGTCAATGCTTCCCCCTGTTTCTTCCACCAATTCAGAAAGGCAGTTAAGGTGTCCTCCCGCTCCGTGATCGTGGATGGAGATGATCGGGTTATGGTCGTTTTCGGCCATGGCCCTGATCACATTGGCTACCCGTTTTTGCATTTCAGGATTGGAACGTTGGATGGCGTTCAGTTCAATATGGTTACTGAATTCCCCGGTATTTACGGAAGATACCGCACTTCCTCCCATGCCGATACGGTAGTTGTCACCTCCCATGATAACTACTTTATTGCCTTTTACAGGGGTGTTTTTAAGGCTGTATTTTTCTCTGGTAAAACCAATGCCCCCTGCCAGCATGATGACTTTGTCAAAGCCAAACTGCTTGTCATTTTCTTCATGCTCAAAAGTAAGCACACTTCCGGAAATCAAGGGCTGTCCGAACTTGTTGCCAAAGTCACTGGCACCATTGGAAGCCTTGATCAGGATGTCCATTGGGGTTTGGTAGAGCCATTTTCTTTCTTCCAGGTTCTTTTCCCAGCTTCTGTCCTTTTCGCTGCGGGAGTATGAGGTCATATAGACCGCCGTGCCGGCCAAAGGAATGGAGGCAGTGCCTCCTGCGAGTCGGTCTCTGATTTCCCCTCCTGAACCTGTGGCAGCGCCGTTAAACGGTTCTACGGTGGTGGGAAAATTGTGGGTTTCGGCTTTCAATGAAAGTACCGTGTCGATGGTTTCCGGCTGGAAATAATCGGCAATGTCCTGACGCTTAGGGGCAAACTGCTGTGCCTTAGGGCCTTTAACAAATGCCACATTGTCTTTGTAGGCCGAAACAATCTTATTGGGATGCTTTACAGATGTCTTTTTGATCAGCTGGAAAAGGGTGCTTTCTTTTTCTTCTCCGTCGATAATAAAGGTTCCGTTGAAAATTTTATGTCTGCAGTGTTCGGAGTTTACTTGGCTGAAACCGAACACTTCGCTGTCTGTCAATGGTCTACCCAGGCTATCGCTTACTTTTTCCAAGTATTCAATTTCCTCGCCGCTCAGGGCAAGCCCTTCTTTTTCGTTGTAAGTTTTGATGTCGGTAATGGAAACTACCTCCTGAGGTTGCAGGTCGATGGTGAAAATGTCCTGGTCCAGGCATTGGTAGCTTGCCTGGAGCATTGGGTCTATGACTGCTCCTTCGGCGAGAACGGTAAACTCTTCTATTCTCAGTATACCTTGGATCCCCATATTGATGGTGATCTCAACGGCATTGGTGGACCAAGGGGTGATCATTTCTTTTCTTGGGCCTGCGTACTTGCCCTCAACCGTTTCTTGAGCCAGCTGCGTTGCTTCTCCGAAAAGCCAAGAGAGCTTTTCCAGGTCTGCAGGTGCAACAGGTTGTTTGGCTTGTACAGCGTAAATGGTGTTCTTTTGTGGGGATTGGAAAAAGAGAATCATGTCCGTGTTTATTGGATGACCATAAATTAAGGAGCAAAGGTACATAAATGCGCGAAAAGAATAAATCAAAATTTTATTTGGCGAATGTTTTTTCCTAATATTTTGTCCAAGGCTCCTTTGAGTTGTTTTTTAGGTGATAAAAGCGCCAGGCTTCCTTAAGGCAAGCGTGCAATTTGAGGGACGATCGATTACGAACACGGTTGTGTCCATAAATGATACACTAATTTTTATACGGTTAAGGTAATTGGTTGATTTGTAGTTGGTTAGTTGTTTTGGTGGACTTTTCGCTAAAAAAGCGGTGTCAGGGAAAAATAAAACTCTGGAAACTTTGAAATCCCCTAGGGTTTCCGGAGTTTTGCACTGGAAATAAAAAAACACGAAAAGAAAGTCAAGACAGTGGAGACGAGAGAAAAGATATTGGATGTGGCTATGGGGCAATTTACCCGGTTGGGAGTGAGGTATGTCACCATGGACGATATTGCCAGGGCAGCAGGTGTTTCAAAGAAGACGATCTATCAGGAATTCAAAGATAAGGGGCAGTTGGTTTTTGAGGCCTTCAAAAACAGTATGGCCAGTGATCAGGCATTTTTCATGAAACTGCATGAGGAGTGTGAATGTCCCCTGGAACATTTTGTAGAAGTGTCCAAATACATAAGGTCAAGGTTTTCGGACATAAACCCGCTGGTATTTGGGGAGATACAGCGCTACTATCCGAATAGTTGGAAGTTGTTTGAAGATTTTAAACAGAATTGTGCCATCAAGACCATTTCCGATGTGTTGCAGAACGGTCGGGATAAGGGGTACTTCAGAGACGAATTGAATTATGATATACTGGCATTGCTGAGGATGGACCAGATATCCGGGATGTTTGACCCAAACCGTTTTCCTCCTGCGCAGTACAATATACTGGAAGTACAAATGACGATCATGGATCATTTCATCCATGGGATTCTTACAGATAAAGGACGAGCATTATTTAATCAAATCAATAATTAGGACTAACTCATGAGTTTAAAAACCAGCATCTCCCTTTTTGCAACGGCTATGGTCTTGCTTTTCTCGGCAAGGGCCAGAGCGCAGGAAGTATTGGAGATTACTTTGGAGGAAAGTGTTCGCTACGCTTTGGAAAACAACGCGGAAGCCAAAAACGCCCTATTGGAGACTTTTATATCAAAGGCTACGGTAGGTGAGAAGGTGGCTCAGGGGCTTCCTCAGATCGACGGTACTTTTGATTTTACCAAAAATGTGTCCATTCCGGTGATGTTTTTGCCGAATGAGGGGCCATTTGAAGATCCTGATAATTCTTCCGATGTGGTGCCCATCCAGTTCGGGGTGAATTACCAGAGCGGGATTGCATTAAGGGTGAACCAGATGATCTTTGACGGCTCTTATTTTGTCGGGCTTAAAGCAGCAAGGACTTATAAAGAGCTGAGCGAACACGATAAGGAAAAAACGGAAAATGACGTGATAGAATCCGTGAAAAAGGCATTTTATACCGTTTTGGTCAATGAAGAAAGGCAAGCTTTGGCAGAGGCCAACAAGTCTCGGATAGACTCCCTGCTTCGTGAGACGGAGGCCTTGTATGAGGAAGGGTTTGCCGAGAAAATTGATGTCTCCAGGATAAAGGTTCAGTACAATAATATAGATACAGAACTTGAGAAGATCATAGCAGCAACGGAAATCAGCAAAGAGTTGCTGAAAATACAGATGGGTCTTCCCATAGAGGCAGAGGTGAAAATCTCCCAGTCCATGCGGGACCTTAACAGGCCCGAAGAAATCGAACATTTGCTGGATAACCCTGGGTATCGTCGAGTAGAGATGGATCAGCTGAAGACCAATTGGGAACTCATCAATTTGGACCTCAAAAACAATACCGTCCAGTATCTCCCCAGCCTCAATGCCAATTTTACCTACCAAAGGAACGGGGCAGGTCAGCGCTTTAATTCGGTTTGGGATGGAGATAACTGGTTTACCGGGGCCTTTGTTGGGCTGAGCCTTAACGTCCCCATTTTTGATGGATTGGCCAAGAGCAAGCGGATTCAGAAAAACAGGATACAGCTGCTGCAGGTGGAGAACCAGATAAAGAGATTGGATGACAGCATTGAAGTGGAAAGGTTCCAGGCCAAGACCACCCTTAAAAACAGTCTGAGGACCTTGGAGGTACAACGTGAAAACATGGAGTTGGCTTTGGAGGTTTATACAATCAGTAGGATAAAGTATGCAGAAGGTGTCGGTTCCAACCTGGAAGTGGTGGAAGCCGATTCAGACTTGAAAGAAGCTGAAATAAATTATTACAGCGCATTATACGACGCCTTGATTGCCAAGGTGGATTTAGAAAAAGCATTGGGAATATTAAGATGATAACATACCTATACCGCAACAGAAACATGAAAACCTTTTCCAAATTAGCATTGTCAGCTTTGACGATTTTGACTTTTTCTTGTGCACAAGAAGAACCGGGGCTGGCTGAAAAAAAGGCTCAGCTGAAGGAATTCAAAGACGAGTACCATGAACTGGGAAATAAGATTGAAGTATTGGAGCAAGAGATTTCTGAGCTCGATTCTTCATTTGCCATGAGCAACCGAAAGTCGGTGCTGGTAACCACCGTAAAGGCAAAGAACGAGCCTTTTGAACATTATGTGGAGGTAACCGGATCTGTCTTGTCCAAAAAGAATGTCAATATCAGCGCAGAGGTTTCTGGAAGAATCCAGGAAATCGAAGCATTGGAAGGAATGCGTGTGACCAAAGGACAGGTTTTGGCAAGGATAGATGCCGAATCGGTGGACAATAGCATCGATGAGCTGGAAAAGCAGTTGGAACTGGCCAATATCCTTTTCGAGAAACAGCAAAGACTTTGGGAGAAGGAAATCGGGACGGAAGTCCAGTTTTTGGAAGCCAAAAACAGAAAAGAAACCATGGAAAAGAACCTGGCTTCTTTAAAGACCCAGAAAAACAAGGCCGTGATAAGAGCTCCGTTTACAGGGACCATAGAAGATGTTATGGTCCGTCTGGGAGAGTTGGTGCAGCCAGGGATGCCGATTGTGAATTTTGTCGGTGAGAGTGACCTGTACATTGAGGGGGATATTTCTGAAACGTATGTAGGGGTGCTGGATAGAGGTGATTCAGTCAAGGTGGAGTTCCCGTCGATCGGAAAAGAAATCAATACCAAGGTGACTGCAGTGGGAGCCATTATCAATCCGGATAACCGGACATTTAAAGTGGAGGTGTTTCTACCCAAGATCCAATACGTCAAGCCAAATATGGTGTCAGTGCTGAGAATAAAAGACTATGAAAACCAAAAGGCCGTGACGGTTCCGACCAATCTTATTCAGCGGGACAATAAGGGAGAATTTGTTTTTGTGATCGAGGCGGGCAAAGCGGAGAAGCGTTACATCGCCAAAGGTGAGACCTATCATAGGGTTTCTGAAATCAAAGAAGGCCTTAATGGAGGAGAAGTATTAGTGGATAAGGGTTTCAGGGAAGTGGCCGAAGGTTCTAAAGTTCAAATTGTTGAAAGTTAATTTATGTCTGATCAATCAACAAACGGTAAAAAAGTAGTCAGGGAGTTTGGGCTGTCTTCCGCGGCCGTCAACAATAAGACCAGTGTGATCATCCTTTCGTTGATCATCACCTTTATGGGCTTGACGGCTTATATGACCATGCCCAAGGAAAGTTTCCCTGAAATAGTCATTCCTACGGTCTATGTGGGAACGCCTTATCCGGGCAACTCTCCAGTGGATATGGAGAACCTGATCACCCGGCCTATAGAAAAGGAGCTGAAGTCGCTGAAGGATGTGAAGAAAATCAACTCCACGTCCATACAGGATTATTCCACGATCATCATTGAATTTAACCCCAATGTGGATATTTCACGGGCCTTGCAGGATGTAAAGGATGCCGTCGACAAATCCAAAAGTGAACTGCCCACAGATTTGGATCAGGACCCCAATATCTTTGAGCTAGATTTTTCTGAAATGCCGATCATGTTTGTGAACCTTTCGGGAAATTATTCACAGGAAGAATTAAAGGAGTTTGGGGAGTACCTGGAAGATGAAATAGAGGCATTGCCTGAGATTTCCAAAGCAGACCTGACGGGAACCATAGACCGGGAGATCCGGGTGGATGCAGACCTGTTTAAGATGGAGGCCATGGAGGTGAGCTTTGGTGATATTTCCGACGCGATTTCTTCTGAGAATATTACCATTTCTGGTGGGAACCTGCTCAGTGGAGATTTTAGAAGGGCGCTCCGAATCACCGGGGAGTTTGAAGATCCTATGGAGCTGAACAATATCATCGTCAAAAACGAAGGCAATAATATTGTGTATTTAAAGGATGTGGCTTCGGTAAGTGATACTTATAAAGAGCGAGAAAGTTACGCCAGAGCATCAAAGCTGCCGGTAGTTACTGTTAATGTGGTCAAAAGAGGTGGTGAAAACCTGTTGCATGCCAGCGACAAGATCAAGGAAATCATCGAGGAGGCCAAAGCCAATCATTTTCCTTCTGATCTAAAAGTCAGCATCACTAATGACCAGTCCAAGTTTACCAGAAGCATGGTGGCCAACCTGGAAAACAGTATCATCTCAGGGGTGATTTTGGTGACACTGGTGTTGATGTTTTTCCTGGGTTTCCGAAATGCCTTGTTTGTAGGGATTGCCATTCCTTTATCCATGTTCATTTCCTTTATGGTATTGAACGCTTTTGGCGTAACCCTAAACATGATGGTGCTCTTCTCCATGATTCTGGCGCTTGGGATGTTGGTGGATAATGGGATTGTGGTGGTGGAAAATATTTACCGTCTAATGCAAGAGGGAAAAAATCCCATCAGGGCAGCCAAAGAAGGGGTAGGAGAAGTGGCTTGGCCTATCATAACTTCCACTGCTACCACGGTGGCAGCATTTGTTCCTTTGGCTTTTTGGCAAGGGATCATGGGAGAGTTTATGAAGTACCTGCCCATTACCTTGATCATTGTCCTGTCATCATCCCTGTTTGTAGGCTTGGTGATCAATCCTGTGGTGACCTCCATGTTTATGAAAATCCAGAACCTGGATAATGTAAAGCCTAAGAGAAGGTCATTTATCATTGCCGGTACCTTGATTACCATTGCAGCGCTTTGCTATGTGGCTAAAGTGTATGTAGTCGCCAATATCATGTTGATTGCTACTATTATCACTTTGATGAATGCCCTTTTCATGAAAAAGGCGATCAAGTGGTTCCAGGAAGAGTTTTTGGTATGGCTTGAAAACTATTATGAAAAGGTGCTTAAATATGCCCTTGGAGGGAAAAAACCTTATTTGTTCTTCTTTGGGATGTTTGGGGTGCTCATCTTCTCCATGGTGCTATTGATGGTGAGGTCTCCAAAGGTGGAATTTTTCCCGAGCAGTGACCCTAACTACATCAATATATTCATCGAGTATCCCATCGGTACGGATATAGAGGCCACGAATGATTTCAGCAAAAAAGTGGAAGATGAGGTGATCGCCATGATCCAACCGCACAAAGATATAGTGGAAGCTTTTATTGCGCAGGTGGGAGAAGGAACCAGTGATCCCTCAGAAGGTCCTAGTATGGGGGTGACCCCGCACAAAGCCATGCTTACTGTAAGCTTTGTGGAGTATCAGTACAGGGATGGGAAAAACACCTCGGATATCATGCAGGAGCTCCGGGAGGCCATGGCCAAATACCCAGGAGTACAGATCACCGTGGACAAGGAGCAGAATGGGCCTCCAGTGGGCAAACCGATCAATATAGAGGTGAGTGGAGAAAATTATGAGAAGTTGGTCGCCGAGGTGGAGGAAATCCGTGGTTTTATCAATGCTTCCGGTATAAGGGGAATTGAAGAACTCAAAATGGATTTGGAGACCGGCAAGCCGGAGCTGATCGTCAATATCGATAGGGAAAAGGCCAGAAGGTTTGGCTTATCCACTTATACCATCGCCAATGAACTTCGGACAGCCTTGTTTGGATTGGAAGTTTCCAAATACAAAGAAGGGGAGGACGATTATCCGATTGAGTTGCGGTTGGCAGATGAATACCGGTACGATGTGGATGCTTTGGTCAACAAGAAGATCTACTTCATGGATAAATTCGGTAATAAGAAACATATACCGATCACCTCAGTGGCCAATGTGGAATACAGTTCTACTTATGGTTCTGTAAAACGTAAGGACCTGGATAAGGTAATTACCATTTACTCTAATGTGGAGGAAGGTTATAATGCCAATGAAATCAATGAGCAGCTTAGGTCACTGATGGCAGATTATGAATTGCCCGATGGCATAGACCTTAAATTTACCGGGGAGCAAGAGGAACAGGCCAAGTCCATGGCATTTTTGATGAATGCGATGATCATTGCCGTTGCCGCCATATTCTTGATTATTGTGGCACAATTCAACTCTTTGATGACACCTTTTATCATTATGTGTTCTGTATTGTTGAGTACCATCGGCGTGTTTATCGGACTGTCTGTATTTAATATGGACTTTGTAGTAATCATGACCGGGATTGGGATCATTTCCTTGGCAGGGGTTGTCGTGAACAATGCGATTGTATTGATCGATTATACCAATCTGGTGAGAAAGCGGAAAAGGGCTGAACTACAGTTAGGAGAAGATGAACACCTGCCTTACGGTGATGTAGTGGGGAGTATCATAGAAGGAGGTAGAACCCGTTTGCGTCCTGTATTGTTGACTGCAATTACCACCATATTGGGTTTGATACCGATGGCGATAGGGATGAATATTGACTTCTTTACTTTGCTTTCATCATTCGATCCTCAGTTTTATATAGGGGGAGATAATGCAGATTTTTGGGGCCCGATGGCATGGACTGTGATATTTGGCCTAACCTTTGCAACGTTTCTAACGTTAGTAATAGTACCTGTCATGTATTTATTGGCAGACAAAATCAATATAGCTATTCGCAAAAAATAGTTTATGTAGATTTATTTAAAGGTTGGTGGTTTTTTAAGTGTTAAAACCTCCGGGACCCTGTCCCGGAGGTTTTTATTTTTAGTAGAGCTGGTGTTTTATTCATGGATGACTCGAAGTCATGCTATGAATTTATGCGGAATCAAGCGAAAAAGTTGTAATTAAATGATCCTATTATGAATATTCCTCTTCGTGTAATTAACCACAGAGGACCCGGTGGTTTCACCAAGGTCTCTGAGTTTAACGTATTTTCAGGTCACAATAGATTTTCTGTTGCATTTCCGGGTTAAACACCCCTCGTTAGTGTCATTGCATTTCTGGATCAGTATTATCAATTAGCCAGTTATTGTTTTCCCTATTGATATCGGCCAGCCTTAAGCTTGGGTCAATTTCTACGCTTTTGATGGTTTCTAATTTCTTTTCAATAATTACCTCCTTGGTAAGATTGGTCCACGGCCATCTTTGGGTAAGGATACGTTTTGGTTTTCCTGCTTCTTCAGGCTTGAGACCTCTTTGGATAACCAGTGGAAGGTAAACTGTTTCCTTGGAACCGTCCTGATAGGTAATGACCAGATCAATGGGCATTGGCATCAAGCCATCTCTCTGCAGCGTAATTTTAGTGTTGTCTCTTGAAGCTTCCACAGCCTTGATGGAATAGTCTATGGTCTTGGTGCTGTTTACCCAGTATTCCTTGTACCAATCCAATTCCAGTCCACTTTGCTTTTCCATAATGCGGATGATGTCATTGGTTTTGGGATGCTTGAATTTCCAATCATTATAATAGCGCAGCATTCCTTTTTGCAGGTTTTCCTGACCGATGATATAACCCATTTGCTCTAGGAAAACAGCTCCTTTGGAATAGGCAGCGGACCCATAGGCCAAATTGGTGTGGTAATGGTCCGAATGCGTGGTCATTGGCTCCTCTTTACCGGATTTCGCCAGTCTTTCATAGCCTACATAGGCGCCCCTTTGAGGGAAAGCGGATGGTTCTTCTGAAAAAATATTGGCCATTGTGAGGTTGGTGGCATAGGTGGTAAAGCCTTCATCCATCCAAGGATAAAGTGCTTCATTGGAAGCCAAAAGTCCCTGAAACCAGCTATGGGCCATTTCGTGGACAGTAACGCCTACAAGGCTTGCCAGTGTTCTTTCACCAGTAATGAGGGTAGCCATAGGGTACTCCATTCCTCCATCTCCCCCTTGAATGACGGAGTACTGCTTGTAGGGGTATTGGCCAAAGTGCTCACTGAGGAACTGCATGGATTTGGGAGAATATTCCTTTAGTTTTTCCCAGTTTTCAGCAGTCTTGCTGTTTTTGATATATAAATGGTGAAGGGTAATCCCGTTGTCCATTTGGATTTTGTCATGGGTATAATTAGGGTCAGCAGCCCACATAAAGTCATGCACCTGTGGCGCATGAAAGTGCCAGGTAAGTTTTTTGCCCCTTTGGCGCTTTACGGTTTGCCCTGCTTCTTCATACCCGTAGCCGATTTCTTCGGGGTTTTGGAGGTAGCCCGTTCCACCAAGGATATAAGATTTATCTATGGTGATTTTTACATCAAAATCACCCCAGATTCCATAAAATTCCCGCCCTATATAAGGGTTGGCATGCCATCCCTGGTCATCGTAATTGGCCATTTTGGGATACCATTGGGACATGGAATAACGGACGCCTTCTTTACTGTCCCTACCGGACCGTCTAACCTGCAAAGGTACCTGGCCTTCAAATTCCATAGAAAAGTTGACCGTACTGTTTGGGAGAATAGGGTTCGCAAGATTGACCTCGAGGATTGTTCCTACATGTTCGAAATCCACATTTTTTCCCTCCATTTTCAAGGAGTTTACTTTTAGGTATCCGATTTCTTCCGGGGTGAGGTGCTGGATTCGGTCCTTGACCCTGCCGTCAGGATCAATGATGGTCCTGGAACGAACGTCCATCATGCTGTTGGGCTGGAAGGCATTATAATAAAGGTGGTAGAAAACCCTGTAAAGTGTGTCCGGTGAATTATTGGTGTAAGCCAGCTCTTGTTCTCCCTTGTATTGGTTTTTATCGACATCCATTTCGATGTCCATTTCGTACTTTACGGCTTGTTGCCATCGGGTGGTCTGGGCGTGAAGGCTGAAAAAGCAGGTGGTCAGGCAGCCAATTAACGCGCTTACTCTTATTAATCTCATAGTTATAAATTTTTTCAAAAGTAAAAGAAAAACTAAAAAAGACCTAAACCGTCTGTCAAAGGTTAAAGCGAATCCCTCTTGGTCGTAAAGGATTATAGATTTTCTTCCTCCACCATAGCTGAATCAAGTGGATTTACCAAAGGGCCGGTACAGAATACGGCTTGGACAGGATAATGGTCTGAATAATCAACCTCCCTTAGTGTATTGAACTGCAAGGGCTTTAGGGTCTTACTGTAAAAGATATTGTCGATTCTTAGGAAAAAGAGCACCCGGTTAAAGGTAAAACCAAAACCTCTGCCCACCGATTCAAAGGCGTTTTCAAGAATACGCTTAATAGAAAAATAGGTATAGCTGTATGGGACGTCATTAAAGTCTCCCATCAGAATGACAGGGTATGGACTGTTTTTTATATGTTCGATAAGGATGTCTACTTGTGATGCCCTGCTCACCATTCCTTTGTTCAGTCTTCTCCAGGTCTTGCGGTAGTTTTCTTTGATGCCATCGATATTGTCAAGTTGGTCTGCCGGTATGCTCATGGATTCAAGGTGGACATTATAGACCCGGATGGTGTCTTTATTTACCCTAAGGTCAACGAACATGGCCCCGTTGGTTTTCCGGTTGTCAAATACCTTCCCTTCATGAATAATGGGATGTTTGGAGAAAATGGCCAGTCCAAAAAAACGTTTGCCTGGTTTTCCTTCCACCGACTGGACCGAGTGATGGTATTTGTCGCCATTACTGATAAGTTTTATGGCATTTCTGGAAGGGGTGGTATAGTCTTGGTAGAATTCTTGAAATCCCATGATGTCCACATCCTGTTCCCTGATCCAATTGAAGATGTTGGAAGAAATATTGGGGTCGTTGGCTTTAAGCCTTTCATAATTAAACATATGGGCATTATAGCTCATGACGGAAAGCCCCTCTTTGTTTTCATTTTTTTTGTTCAGTTGAAAAGTGACCCCGATAAATTTCCAGCCAAGTAAGATGGCTGCCAGGGGTAAAATGAAAAGCCTTCTTTTTGCCAGTGCCAAAAGTACCAAAAGGATAAAGTTGAGTACAAGAAGCACCGGTATGAACATAGGTACCAGGCCGGCATAGGGGAGCATTTCCGGAGAAATATTTACACCGAAAAAAAGGAGAGTAGAAATCAAAAATATCAGGAATACGATATATCGCATATCAGAAATTCTTATAAATGTTAGCGAAAATAGGGGATGATTAAGGGAATAACAAGTAAATAAGAACGTGTTAATCAAATATAGAAATAAACGGTCTATATTCGTTCACAAACAATAAGGGACGCTTCATCCTATTGGATGAAGCAATTCGTTTTTCTACTGGCAAATATCAGGCACTTTTGAAGTGCCATTTCAAGTAGAAGGAGGGTAAAGAGCATATTATTTGTTCAGTTTGGATAAGAATTTGAAAAAATGATTAAATTCGTTTGAAATCAACGATTCAATATTTATGAAAAAGACAAACACTTTATTTTTAATGCTATGTGTTTTTGGAGCCGCTCTTTTGAGTGGCTGTGGTGGAGGTGCTGATAAGAAGGAGGCTGCCGAAGGAAATGAACAAGAGGGGATGGCCATGCACGAGGAAGAAAGAGCCAGCCCTTTGAAAGTGGCAGAAGGACAAATTGGCGGCAAAAATGTTTCCGTTCAATATGGGGCTCCTTCTGTAAAGGGAAGAAAGATCTGGGGGGATTTGGAGGCTTATGGCGAAGTTTGGAGAACAGGAGCCAATGAGGCTACTCACGTGAATTTCTCTGAGGATGTTACCGTAGAAGGAGAGCCACTAGCTGCAGGGAAATATTCCCTATTCACGATTCCTCAAGAGGAGGGTGCTTGGACGGTGATTTTCAATTCTGAATGGAATCTGGAGCACGGCCATTATCAATACAAAGAAGAAAACGATGTGCTTCGGGTGCAAGTAATGCCTGAATGGGTCGAAGAAAACCAGGAACAATTGGAAATAACACTGGAAGATCCAGGTGTGGTAGTACGATGGGAAAAGCTTCGTCTACCGATAGAAATAAAATGAGTGCTTAGAAAAGATAGCATTAATCAATAATGAGAAGCTTCAGGGTATTTCCCTGGAGCTTTTTTTGGGCCTTGCCAAGTCACATCATTCTCATTAGTTTTTTAGTTTAAATTTGGTCCGCTAGAATTTTGAACATACTTTGGCTTATTTGGACAGAACGTAGGATGAAGTGAGTGAAAAGCTGGATGAATAGGTCAAAAGCTTAAAATATTCAGCCCTCAATTGATTGTAAATATTCTTTAATGGATTAAATTCGGATAATAATGTGACACGTAAAGTTGAACTTATGTCAGTAGCTGTTTATTCCGAAAGCATTTCTTTTAGAGTATTCTTGGTGATTTTTCATAAATCGATCGAGTGACTTAATTTATGCTGATTAGTCTCACACTAAAATCAGGAGAGATTGCATTTTATAAACCTATTGACAATAAAACAGACATTCCTATCATATGAGAGGGACGGTTTCCCTCAAAAGGTAACCATATTATGAAATATTTCGGTTTTTTGGTTG
This sequence comes from Echinicola sediminis, assembly GCF_054777495.1. Classification (NCBI taxonomy): domain Bacteria; kingdom Pseudomonadati; phylum Bacteroidota; class Cytophagia; order Cytophagales; family Cyclobacteriaceae; genus Echinicola; species Echinicola sediminis. Next base: position 27,644 of record NZ_BAAHAP010000046.1, read on the forward strand.
TACTTATCCTTACGCTTACCTTGGCTGTGGGGCTTTCCATTAATTTGGGGCCTGTCCCGCCTTTGGGTTATCTTTTGGATCCCAATCATGGATTTTGGCAAAACGCATACAGTGAGGATGAAAGAACAGAGGAGGAGGTCCGGTTGGAAGGCCTTCAGGGGCCTGTTACTGTTCACTATGACCAAAACTTGATCCCTCATATTTTTGCAGAAAATGAGCATGACCTGATGATGGCCCAGGGATATGTCACAGCAAAGCACAGGCTTTGGCAAATGGATTTCCAGACCCGTGCAGCAGCGGGTAGAATCGCAGAAATTGTAGGGGAAAGAGCGCTGGAATTTGACCGCATGCAGCGGCGAAAGGGACTTGTATATGGCGCCGAAATGGGATTTGAATTTATTAAAAAGAGCAGTCCGGAGACACTGGCCCTGGTGGAGGCCTATTCTAGGGGAGTGAATCAATTTATTGCTCATATGAACAGGGCTGAGATGCCTGTAGAGTATAAGATATTGGATTACAAACCCGAAAAATGGTCTGCTTTCAAAACTGTGTTATTACTGAAATACATGGCAGACATGCTGGTCGGTGACAAGGATATTGAATACACCAATTTGAGGAAAGCTTTGGGAGCAGAAATGATGGCCCGATTGTTTCCTGATTATTCTGCAGATAATGATCCGGTGATAGAGATGGGCAAAGAATGGGATTTTATTCCCCTTGAGATTCAGAAGCCAGACGATTTGGTGTATCCTGATTTTTCCATTTTGGTAGAGCCCATCCCTGGACCTGAGCCCGGGACCGGATCGAACAACTGGGCAGTATCAGGAGTGAAAACAAAAAGTGGTGACCCGATTTTGGCAAATGATCCTCATTTAAATTTGAACTTACCCAGTCTTTGGTATGCCATACAGTTAGGTACCCCAGAATTCACTGTCAAAGGGGCAAGCTTACCGGGGGCACTGGGCGTAATCAGTGGTTTCAATGAAAACGTGGCTTGGGGAGTGACCAATGCCACTAGGGATGTGAGGGATTGGTATGCCATAGAATTTAGAAATGACAGCAGACTGGAGTATCAATACAATAATCAATGGATACAAAGTACGGTCAGGGTAGAAGAAATCGACGTGAAGGGAGATTCGACTTTTATGGATACTGTCATTTACACCCATTACGGGCCGGTGGTATACGACAGGAGCTTCAGGTCTTCAGGTGAAAAAGTTGATTTTGCGCTGAAGTGGACAGCTCATGAAGGGTCAAATGAACAAAGGACATTTTTGGAGTTAAATAAGGCCAAAAATCATGGGGATTATTTGGCTGCTTTGAACCACTTCACTTCCCCCGCGCAGAATTTTGTCTTCGCGAGCAAATCAGGGGATATAGCCATGAAGGTGCAGGGCAAATTCCCTTTGAAATGGCCCGAGCAAGGAAAGTATTTGATGGATGGAAACAATCCGAAGTTTGAATGGGGCGGTTATATCCCTTTTGACCAAAACCCGGCAACACTTAATCCGGATAGGGGATTCGTGAGCTCAGCTAATCAGTATTCCGTTGGTCCCAACTATCCTTATTATGTTTTTGATGATAGTTTTGAGCATTACCGAAACAGAAGGATCAATGTGAGACTGACCGAAATGGAAAATATAACCCTGGAGGATATCAAGAAATTACAGTTTGATGATTATGATCTGCACGCTGCAGAGGCACTTCCTGTGATGTTGAATTACCTTACGCAGGATTCCACCAAAGTGTACGATGAAGCATCTAAAAATGCGATTGAGGTATTGAGAGATTGGAATTTCTTTGCCGACCCTACGGTATCCGGGCCTACCTTGTTTGCCATTTGGTGGGATAAGCTGAAAAGCAGCATATGGCAACAACTGGATCAGGAGGGGAAAGCGATTGTTTATCCGAACAATTATCAAACGACGCTTTTCATGACAGATTTCCCTAATGATTCCCTATTTGATATTGGCAGCACAAGTGCCCAGGAGGAAACGGTAAGCCATCATATCGAAGCAAGTTTTCAAGCAGCGGTGAAGGATTGGATGGCATTTAAAGATGAGGAGGAGAGTGATGCCTGGGCAAATTACAAAAAGACTTCGATTCAACACCTGGTGCCTGCTTTTTCTGCGTTTAGCTATGAGAATGTTGAAACAGGAGGAGGAAAGAGCATTATCAATGCTACCAGTTCGCGACATGGGGCTAGCTGGAGGATGGTGGTGGAGCTGGGAGACCAAGTAAAGGCTTTTGGGATCTATCCGGGAGGGCAGTCGGGAAATCCCGGAAGTAGGTTTTATGGGAGCATGATTGAAAAGTGGGCGAAAGGGGAGTACCTGGATTTTAGCTTACGATCGGTGAATCAGACCAGTGATGTTTTATTTACTACGGAGATAAATCCAAGCAAGAAATAAGATGAAGATTTTAATATATATTCTTTTGTTTGCCTTTGTGACCCTATTAGGAGGCCCATTCTTAAGTTATTGGCTGATGATGTTGGTATGGGCTATTTTGGGGGCGTTGATCGGTGGTGACAGTACCACTAAGTTTTTCTCTGCTGCTTTGGGCGTAGGAGCAGTGTGGTTTGGCCAGACCCTATGGATTTCTTTTACCACAGGATCTCCACTTCCGGAAATGATGGGGGAAATCATGCAAGTAGGAGGAAGGGCAGTGTTGATGGCAATTACCGGTTTGTTAGGTTTTTTATTGGGAGGATTCAGTGCCCTTACAGGAGACCGTTTTAGAAAGCTGTTTGAAAAGAAGAAAACTTATTATTTTAAGTGATTATCAGTGGTTTAACTGTTTTATTTACGGATCATGAAATCACTTCCAGGAACTTTCTGGATACGTTGACCATAACTGTCTGGTGGATACTTGGAACCCGGATGATAAAATAATCTTGGTTACCTTTTTGAATGCACTCACCTTCAAATCCCTGTAAAGGTCCGCCGAGTATTTTGACCTGTTCTCCTTCCTGGATTTCCGTATCTTCTACTTCTACCGCCACTCCGGTGGAAACAATCCGTTTGATCGCTTCAATTTCTTCATCCCTGACTACTGCATGGTTACCGGAAAAGTTAACGAATTTTACAGCGCCCTGTATCTGCAGCGCTTCCCAGAGACGGTTTCTTTCAATTCTGACAAAAAGATAGCCATTGAAAAGCGGTCGTTGTATTTTTTTCTTCCGGTCGCTCCATTGCCTAATCTCCTCAATTATGGGTAGATATACTTCAATACGGTTTTCTTCCAATCTTTTTGCTACCCTCTTTTCAGCCCTAGGAGCCGTATACATCACAAACCAATTGATTTCAGTGCTCATATTCCGGATCTTTAAAAAAAACAATATTAAAGAATATTTTACTGCAAAATAAAGATTTTGGGTGAATTCTGACAGATTCTATTATATAAACTGTTCAATTAAAAAGATAGGTTGTTCCGTTTCAGTGCCTTATTATGAAATAAAAAAGTCGATCTGTTAACCGGTCCAATTTGTCGGCAAAGATCTGGAAGCAACTCAATCTCGGTAGGATAAGAGAATATCTTATGAAAATGGGGCAGCACTTAGCTGTCCATCTGCTTTTGATCAAGGCCTTGATGAATTAGATCATTGGCTTTTCTATTTCATCAAGCGAGACCTGATGCATAAGAGGTCTCTTTATATTAGAGGGCTAAATATCAATGAAATATTTTCTAAAAATAAAGACCGTATTTTTTGATATAAAAAACATTTTTATATATTTGAATGTGTTTTTGGTTTATATGTGAAGGTCTAGGACATTTACCAAATGCGGAGTAACAATTGCTGAATTGGCTTATTTATAGGAAAGTCGTAATTTCGGGCTGAGTTTTTCGTTTTGGGAAATGTGGGTTTTTGATTTTAATAGGTAAAAGGGCTCAAAATATTCGGCTATTTTAATTTAAGAATGAATGCAAATAAAGGTTTAAAGATTATTTTAGCCTCATCTTACAAAAGAATTAATACTAGAATAACCATTTTCTTAGCTTTTTGGCCTTGCTTTGATAAGCAGATCAATGTCATGTAGTTTTGTGGATTTGAATAGTGTCATTGTATAGTTAAAACCATCAAAAGGATTGTATAAAATATGAAAATTACTGTAGTAGGAACTGGATATGTTGGTCTCGTATCAGGGGCTTGTTTTGCCGATGTGGGCATTGAAGTAGTTTGTGTTGATATCGATCAAAAGAAGATTGATAAGCTTAAGAATGGTATAATGCCCATTTACGAACCTGGTTTGGAAGAAATTGTGAAGCGGAATTATACAAGCGGAAGATTGAAATTTTCTACTAACCTAGGCGATGCTATCCAAGGTTCTGAAGTAGCTTTTATTGCTGTGGGAACACCTCCTGGTGAGGATGGTTCTGCAGATTTGAAGTATGTATTGGCGGTTGCGGATGAAATTGGCCGTACCATGAATGATTATATTGTCGTGGCGACCAAAAGTACGGTACCTGTCACCACAGGTTGTAAAGTAAAGCAGGCCATACAAGGGGCTCTAGACCAAAGAAAAAGTGACCTTACCTTTGCAGTAGCTTCCAATCCGGAGTTTTTGAAAGAGGGAGCAGCAGTACAGGACTTTTTGAAACCTGACCGTATAGTGATCGGAGTGGAGGACGAAAGGGCTGAAGAAATCATGAAAAGACTCTATAAACCTTTTCAGTTAAGTGGGGACAGAATTATTTACATGGATATTCCTTCCGCAGAGATGACCAAGTATACTGCGAATGCCATGCTGGCCACGAAAATCAGCTTTATGAATGATATTGCCAACCTTTGTGAGCTGGTTGGGGCAGATGCCAATATGGTGAGAGCTGGGATAGGTTCAGATCCTCGTATTGGAAACAAGTTTATCTATCCAGGTGTAGGCTACGGAGGAAGCTGTTTTCCAAAGGATGTAAAGGCTATTATCAAAACAGCCAAGCAGTATAATTATAATTTAAGGGTGCTTCAAGCGGTAGAGGATGTAAACGATGCCCAGAAACATGTATTGGTCAAAAAAGTCAAAAAGCATTTTGGAGAAGACCTAAGTGGGAAGACTTTTGCTCTTTGGGGATTAAGTTTCAAACCAAAAACTGACGACATGAGGGAAGCTCCGGCCATTGTAATCATCGATGAGTTAAAGGCAGCCGGTGCCAATATCAAGGCCTACGATCCCATTGCAATGGAAGAGGCCAAAGAAATTTATGTAGGCGATAAGGTGACGTACTGCAATGATGCCTATGATGCCTGTGTGGATGCAGACGCTTTACTGTTGGTGACAGAGTGGTCTGAATTCAGAATTCCAAGTTGGAGTGCGTTGAGCAAGCTTTTGCAAAACAAGGTTGTGTTTGATGGAAGAAATATTTACGACCGCAAATACCTAAATGAAATTGGCTTTACCCATTATGGAATAGGGGTATAAGCAAATAGAATACGACGAGGTCGTTTCATGATTTTTCCTTTATTTCTTCTCCGCCTATAGGTAGAGAAGAAATCTCCTCCGGTACGCATTTATGGCACAGGGAGATCACTTTGCTACGCTTGTGATGACAATTAATAATCATGATATGACCTCGTTTATGAATCATGTTGAATTTTTAGATAGCATATTATAAGTAATCAACGAAATGAAAATTATTAATGTAGTATTGTCAGGAGGAGTAGGAAGTAGGTTATGGCCGCTTTCGCGTAAAAGCTGCCCAAAGCAATACCTGCCTATTTTTGAAGGAAAAACCTTGTTCCAGAAAACCGTTGAAAGAAATAGGGATTTGTGCGAGCAGCTGATGGTGGTGGGAAATAAAGCAAATTATGAACTTTCCCGAAAAGATTTGCAGGGATTGGGATTGAGGGATTATGTGGAAATTATTGAAGCATGTCCAAGAAATACGGCTGCGGCAATTGCTTTTGCAGCATTGAAATCCGCACCGGAGGATATCCTATTTATTACCCCATCAGATCACCTTATTGATGCAGGAGAAGATTATGCCACAAGTGTTAATAGAGCAATTGAGCTAGCCAAACAGGACCATATAGTTACCTTTGGGCTGAGGCCAACACGGCCTGAAACCGGGTTCGGCTATATAGAGGCAAACGGGGAAGAAGTGAAGGGCTTTAGAGAGAAACCTAATTTGGATACTGCTGAGAAGTTTTTGAAGAAAGGTAACTTCCTTTGGAATTCAGGGATGTTTTGTTTTAAAGCAAAAGTGTTTCTCGATGAACTCGGAAAGTTTGCAGAGGAAGTCTTGAACAGTTCAAAAAATGCAATGGATGATGCCCAGGAAGGCTTTTTGAATCAAGAACTTTCGATGCAGATACCGTCCATATCAGTGGATTATGCTGTAATGGAAAGGACGGAGAAGATCAAAGTAGTCCCTTCGAATTTTTCTTGGTCGGATATGGGATCCTTTGAATCGATCTTTGAGTACATGGAAAACCATGGCTATAAAGCAGATGAGAATGGAAACATGATCATTGGCACGGAATTGCATACCGAGTTTGTTGGTCTTAAAGATACCATGCTCATTCAAACCAAAGATGCTATCCTAGTGCTTCAAAAAGAAAAAGCCCAGGATGTCAAAAAGGTGTTTGAAAAACTGGAAAAAGAGCGGCCCGAACTGGTAAATTAAAGTTAGCCTAAAGCGGCAAGTCTAAAGCCTGTGATTGAAAGTCGTAAATGAAAAACAGAAATCCAGAGAGATCAATAATTCTTAGGTAGATAAGGTATAAGGAGGACTTTGAGTCCTCCTTATTGTTTTCAAACAATTCAATGGGATAAATCCAGGTTTAAGTAAAATGATTTTCCGGGTTTTACTTTAAATTTCCTGAAGGGGGCTTTTTAGTTTTGCCTTGAGGAGAAGGTAGTGAATTAGAAAGGAAGGATTTCTCCATTTCCCCAAAAGAGGTTTTCAATGTTTTTATCAACAGAATTACATCATGTTCATTAATCTTAAAGAACTCACCCAGCTGGCAGTAAAAGCAGCAAGGGCAGCAGGAAAGGAAATCATGGAAGTTTACGATTCTTCCGATTTTGGAGTGGAGTATAAAAGGGATGATTCGCCATTGACCAAAGCGGATAAAGCGGCGCATCATGCCATTATGAGTTTCTTAAAGCCAACAGGACTGCCAATACTTTCAGAAGAGGGAAAGCACATTTCTTATGAGGAGAGGAAAGGCTGGGAATATTTTTGGATGGTGGACCCTATGGATGGAACCAAGGAGTTTATAAGAAAAAGTGGGGAGTTTACAGTCAATATTGCCTTGATACATAAAGGAAAGCCAGTACTGGGTGTTTTATATGCTCCGGTATTGAAGCAGATGTACTGGGCCAATCATGAAGAAGGGGCTTGGAAGGCTATTGATGAGGGAGAGGCAGTACAGCTCAAGTTGCTAAAGGTAGATAAGGTCAAAGCCTTGGTAGTCAGTTTGTCCCATCGAAACGAGGAGACACTGCGGTTCATGAAAGATTACCCTAAGGCAGAAATCATTAGCATGGGAAGTTCATTGAAGTTTATGTTGGTAGCAGAAAACAAGGCTCAGCTTTATCCTCGCTTAGGGCCGACCATGGAATGGGACACGGCTGCGGCACATGCCATTGTCGAAGCTGTAGGAGGGAAGGTGTTGGCTTATCCAGGATATCAGCCCATGAAATACAATAAAGAAAACTTACTGAATCCTTGGTTTGTGGTTTCCTCAGTTTGATGGATTGGAGTAATTTCATTTATAGAAACCAAACTTTTCCAAACATAAAAGGATTGAATGAAAGTTGTAATTTCTTAGCATCATTGCGAGAGGTCAACATTTTCTCAATTATAAAGAGCTAAACGACATAAAATAAAATATTGCTCTTACATCAAGGAAGTGAAATAAAGTTTTATACAAACTGTCGGGAGTATGTTTTTTAGGAAGCTAAGGTGCCGTTTTTTAAATTTTGCAGGTAATTTATGATAATGTTGTCAATTTTGTATTAAAGAAAGTTTTTTTGTTAAAAAACAGAAAAAGTTTGTCATAGTTCAAGGGACTGAGTACTTTTGGTGCTCATTACGGGAGGACATCTTTTTATGCTCGATTCTTTAATTACTTCCAAGACAAGATTACGACTTTTGGTAAAGTTTTTTATCAATTCAAACAACCATAGCCATCTCCGAGGGCTTGCCGAGGAGTTTGGTGAATCGACCAATGCCATTAGAAAAGAGCTGAATAATTTAAGCGAGGCAGGCTATTTACAAAAGGAGTTTGAAAAGAACCGGATCAGTTACAGTGCCAATACCCAACATCCCTTGTTTGGGTCTCTACAGCAAATCATTAGGAAATATGTTGGCTTGGACACCGTGGTAGAGGAAGTATTGAAAAGAATGGGAAGCGTAAATAAGGTGATATTGACCGGGGATTATGCCAATGGCCTGGATACAGGGACCATTGACATAGGGATTGAAGGAGATGCGTTAAATGAGGAATATCTCGACAATCTGGGGATAAGGATTCAGGCTATCATCGAACGGAACGTGAACTTTACCATTTTGGAGTCCAATACGCATTCTGGCATAATTTTATACAACAAAGCTGCCGAGTAAGGGAGGTCGTTTCCCTGCTCTTTTTATTTATCGACTAGCCCCTAAGCACAAGATGTGACTGACCGGGCGAAGCTGTGTCCGGAGCCGAGAGAGGTATGCTGAAGGCCTAAGGCCGGAAGCCGAAGGTTAACGTCGCGATTGAGTAAGCAAAAAACTCTTATAAATGTTATGTAAACGAACTTTCGACCTTAGACATTCGACAGCTATGACTATAATTATTTTGAGGAAAAGAGTATTGTGCATTAAGGGATCGGGGTTGAGCTGTAGAATCGATGAAAGGTAGAATTGTTTAATTGATGTATTTATGAAAGCTCCTTATGTTTATTTTTTTGAAAAATTGGAAGTAAGGCAATTGGCAAGACAATTAAGTGAGAAAGTTTATGAATTGCCCAAAGGTTTTCCATCTTATGGATTGTATAGCTTGACCAGTCAAATAAACGGGCTAGCACTTTAAATGATGGAGTTTAAGGCTTTTGGTTCAATACAATCCCACAGTGCAACGATAAAAGAATTCGACAATAACAAAAAAGGCATGTCCATCAATATCAAATCTTTTTATTTCACCATACTCGTTTTTATTACAGCGCTTACGCTTCAAGCCCAATCTTTGTCCAATATCCAAAATGTCAAGGTAGACGATTTGACAGATGCACAAATAGCGGCATTGGTGCAAAGGGCGGAGGAGCAAGGGATTTCCAAGTCGCAAATCCCCATGCTGGCCAGGGAAAGGGGGCTACCTGCAGGTGAGGTCAGTAAATTGACTTCCCGAATCAATCGACTCGGTATGTTCAGTGCTACAAGTCAGCAGGACAGTGTGGGGAATACCATGCGGCAGAGAAGAGTAATTACTCCTTTGGGGGGGATATTGGAAAAGGATTCTTTGAATTTATCCGAACAACAGAAAAAAATATATGGCTTCGGTTTGTTTCACAACAAGCAGCTCAACTTTACCCCTAGCCTAAACATTCCTACCCCGCAAAATTATATCATCGGAACAGACGATCAATTATTGATTGATGTCTATGGAGATTCACAGCAGTCCTATAATCTGTCCGTCAATCCAGAAGGAAAGATTTATATCCCCAATGTAGGGCCGATAAATGTTGGGGGTGCCAGTATTGGGGCTGCAACTGCCAGGATCAAAAAAGAATTGAGTAGTATCTATGCCGATTTGAACAGTGCCACCCCAAGAACTTTTCTGCAAGTCCGTTTGGGAAATATCCGTTCGATCCAGGTTTCTCTGGTAGGGGAATTGGAAAATCCAGGAACCTATACCTTGCCCTCCTTTGCTTCCGTGTTTAATGCTTTGTATGCCGCCGGTGGTCCAAATGAAGATGGATCTTTTCGAAGAATACAGGTTTTTAGGGATTCCAGGCAGGTGGCCGAAGTCGATGTTTATGAATTTTTGACCAATGGCAATGAGCAGCAGAATATTAGGCTGCGGGACAATGATGTCATTATCGTACCAGCAGTACAAACCAGAGTGGAAGTTCAAGGGCCTGTTCGGAGGGAAGGTCTATTTGAGATCAGCCCAGAGGAAGACATCAACGACCTGATCCGCTATGCAGGCGGTTTTAAAAGTGAAGCCTATACCCAACGAATTGCGGTGAGAAGACTTTCAGACCAAGCCAGAAAAGTGGCAGATGTCAGCAAGGAGCAATTTGGAAGCTTCAAGGTTCAGGATGGCGATTTATTTTTGGTAGGCGAGAAGTTGGAGCGATTCGAAAACAGGGTACAGGTCTCAGGAGCCGTTAACCATCCGGGCGAATTTGCCCTATTCGATGGAATGACGGTTAAGGACCTTATCGAAAAGGCAGAGGGATTAAGAGGGGAGGCGTTTTTGAACCGCGCGACACTTTACAGAACGCAGGAAGACATGACCTTGGAAATTGTTCCGGTAGATGTCAGGGCTGTGGTGAACGGCAATGCCCAGGATATAATGTTGAAGCGGGAGGACGTGCTGCATATTCCGAGCAAGTATGATCTGAAAGAAGAGTATTACGTGAAAATTTCCGGAGAGGTGAACCGGCCGGGAGCATTTGCTTTCGCGGAGCAAATGACCGTGGAAGACCTGATTTTAAAAGCGGGAGGATTTAAAGAGTCGGCCTCCAATGCCTATATTGAAGTAGCCAGAAGGGTGAAAGATCGAACCAATGGGCAGATTGCGGAGATTTTTACGATTGACATAGATGAGCATTTGGAAGTGAGTGGCAAGGAAAAAGAATTGGTTTTAGCGCCATTTGACCATGTAATTATCAGAAGAAGTCCGGGTTTTCAAAGAGAGAAGATAGTGACAGTGGAAGGAGAGGTGAATTATCCCGGGGAATATACGATCGCTACGGCAACAGAACGGATTTCCGATCTTTTGAAGCGTTCAGGGGGACTTAATCAGTTTGCCTATTCCAAGGGAGCCAAGCTGATCAGAAGAACTGAATATTTTACCCCCCAGAGCGATAATGAAGTCAATGCCCAATACCTTCGGGAGGTGAAAAATAACCTGATCAAAGAAGACGGAAAAAATACTGAAGCGGAGAACAATATCCTTTTGCGCATCGATGAAAAGATCAGTCAACGGGGAGGGAATATTTCCAATCAAAAGGGGTTGGCTGCCGATGAATTTAGGGCAGAAAGGGTGGCCGATGTATTTCAGGCCGATAGCACTGGGGGCACCAAAGAGGCTTTTAAAACGCAGGAATTGATTGGGATCGATTTGGATTATATCATGGAACACCCTGGATCAGATCAGGATTTGATTTTACAGGCGGGGGATATTTTAAGCATTCCTAAAGAATTGCAGACCGTAAGGATGCGCGGAGAAATATTATTGCCGACCTCTGCCCGGTATGAAAGTGGGCATGGTTTCAAAAAATACATTTCAAAAGCAGGAGGTTTTACGGACAATGCCCGTAAAGGGAAGTGCTATGTGGTGTATGCCAATGGGGATGTGGAACGGACCAAAAGCTTTTTGTTCTTTAAGAATTACCCTCATATTGAGCCGGGCGCGGAGATTATTGTTCCTGAAAAACCTGAGAGAGAAGGGATGTCTGCCACCAATTGGATTGGATTGGCCTCTAGCTTGGCTACCTTGGGGATACTGATTGACCGGTTGGTGCAATAGGAACCCGTCACTCCGAGGCTTGTGGGCAGGGTCCGGGGGAGAAAGCCGTGGGAGTCCCGCATTTAGAATAGTGATTCGAGTAATCGATAATCGTGATTTGGGATTCGAGTAATAGAGATTAGAATAGTCGGGATTGGGTATTTGAGTAATTGGGATTTGTGATTGGAGAATCGGGGATTGGTAATCTGGGATTAGTGTTTTTGGGATTTGAATAGAAGCATATGGTTTTCCAATTAATAATGAACAAGGAATAGATATGGGAGCTTATACATCGTTTGAAGAATTGAAATGCTGGCAGTCATGTGATGAACTCAAGCGGTTTATAAGGGAGGAGGTACTGACAACGTTACCCAAGCACGAGCGATATGAATTATTTAGCCAGCTGTTAAGAGCAAGTAGGTCCGCTACGGCGAATATAGCAGAAGGCTGGGGCAGGTATCATTATAAAGAAAACATTAAATTTTTATTGAACGCTCGAGGGTCTGTTGCTGAAATTTTAGATCATGGTATTGAAGCGAAATCTTGGGATTATATCGATGATGCAGCTTTAAATCATATAAGAAAAGACTGTGAAAAGTGTCTCCAATTAATCAATGGGTATATTCGATACCTGAGAAATCAAAATGGGGAAAAGTGAACCATTGGGATTTCAGCAATTGGAAATTGAATGTTGCTTTCTAAATCCCGAATCAACGAATCACCAATCCCGAGTAATCCAATACCGAATCTCGAATAGCAACAACATCCTAGGCCTTTAGAATATTTATTATAAAGTATGAACAACGATTCAAACAAAAACACCACCCCAGATACAGAAGACGAAATCGACCTCCTTGCCTTGGCCAAAACCATTTGGGATAAGCGAAAGCGGGTGTACCGTATAGTGGGGCTTTTTATTGTGCTGGGTTTGTTGGTTGCTTTGCTTTCTCCAAAGGAGTTTACCGCCAGTGGAATTTACCTGCCCCAAACTTCCGAAGGAGCAAAAGGGGGCGGCTCTTTGTCCGGGTTGGCCTCTTTGGCAGGGATCAACTTGGGAGGAGCTGTAGGAGGTTCAGAAATACCGCCAACCTTATATCCTAAGATTGTGGGAAGCATTCCTTTCAAGAAAGAAATGCTGAAAGCACCGTTAAACTTTGAGGGAATTGATCATGAAGTGAGCTACCAAGAGTATTATGAAGAATATTATTCGCCTGGTGTATTGGGGCTTATAAAAAAATATACGATTGGATTACCGGGGGGGCTCATCAAGGCAATTAAGGGAGATGCTGAAGAAAGCTTAATAGCTGAGGAGGGGGAGACAATTCTTAACGTTAGTCAGAAAGAACTGGCACATTTCAAAAGGTTAGATGGCCAGGTTTCCATTTCTTTCAATGATAAAGAAGGCTTTGTGCAATTATCTGTTGTTATGCCGGAAGCAAAGGCTGCAGCGCAACTCACAAAGTATGCAGAGGCTTTGCTGCAAAAAGAAGTAATTGCTTTTAAGGTTGATAATGCCCAAGAGCAGTTGAAATTTACGGAAGAACGCTATCAGGAAAAGAAGAGGGAATTTGAGGAGGCTCAAGGGCGTTTGGCCAAGTTTAGGGACCGCAACCAAAATATTTCAAGTTCGGTAGCTTTAAATCAATTGGAAAAACTGGAAGCAGAGTACAACCTGGTTTTCTCCGTTTATTCTGAGTTGGCCAAGCAACTGGAACAGGCCAAATTGCAGGTGAGCAAGGATACGCCGGTATTTTCAGTGATCCAGCCGGTTACCATTCCTGCAGAAAAATCAGCACCCAAAAGACCGTTGATTTTGGTGGTTTTTAGTATGCTGGGAGTGGTGATTGCTTTCGGGATTGTTTTTGGTGATGAATATCTTCGGAGTTTAAAGCAAGAGTGGAATCAAGTTTAAAACAACCAATTATAGTTTTCTATTAACGGGATTTCAAAGTTATCCACATACCTTTATTGGGCTTTTAATTAATAAACTAAATATTAAAAACAAATATTTACTAATATGAACACACCACTTTTACCGCTAAATCAATCAAAAATTGCAGTGATAGGTTTAGGATATGTAGGCTTACCATTAGCCGTAGAATTAGCAAAGTTTTATCCAACTGTGGGATACGACATTTCTCCTAAAAGAATAAAAGGATTAGAAGAAGGTCATGACTTTACCTTGGAGGTGGAAGATGAAAAGCTGCAGGCTTCTTTGATAAAATCTCCAGTAGATTTGGATAAAAAAGAGAAAGGTTTTTTACCTTCCAATGCGATCACTGCTATTTCCTCTTGTAATGTCTTTATAGTAACAGTTCCTACCCCAATTAATGAGCATAAGACACCAGATCTTCAGCCCTTGATTGCTGCCAGCACCATGCTGGGAAAAGTGCTGAAGAAGGGAGATGTGGTGATTTATGAGTCTACTACTTACCCTGGTTGTACAGAAGAGGATTGTGTGCCGGTTTTGGAAAGAGAATCAGGCTTGAAGTTTAACCAGGACTTTTACTGTGGTTATTCCCCGGAAAGAATTAATCCAGGAGATAAAGTAAATACATTAACTAAAATCAAAAAAGTAACTTCCGGATCTACGCCAGAAGTAGCTGATTATGTAGATGACCTTTATGCTTCCATCATTGAAGTAGGAACGTACAAAGCCTCCTCCATCAAGGTAGCGGAAGCATCTAAGGCCATTGAAAATGCCCAAAGGGATGTGAATATTTCTTTTGTTAATGAGTTGGCCTTGATTTTTGATCGATTGGGTATAGATACCAACGAAGTATTGGAGGCTGCCGGGACCAAATGGAATTTCCTGAAATACAAACCTGGTTTGGTAGGAGGCCATTGTATTGGAGTAGATCCGTATTATTTGGCCCATAAGGCAGAGCAAGTGGGATATCACCCAGCAGTGATACTTTCGGGAAGAAGGGTGAATGATAATATGGGTATGTTTGTAGCCAATAAGGTGATCAAGTTGATGATCCAAAAGGGAAAAACCATCAAAGGCAGTAAAGCTTTGATTTTGGGCTTTACCTTTAAAGAAAACTGTCCGGATATCCGAAATACCCGAGTGATAGATATCTATAAAGAATTAAGTCAGTTTGGTCTGCAGGTAGATGTTTATGATCCATGGGCATCCAGCGAGGAAGTTTATGAAGAATATGGTGTCAGTTTAACTCCAAAAGATGATTTGAGTAAATACGATACCATTATTTTAGCAGTTGGACATAAGCAATTTTGTGATATGGATCTGGAAGCCATTAAATCAAATGGTCATACAGTGCTGTATGATACGAAGGCTTTTTATGCGAAAGAACTGGTTGATGGGAGATTATAAGTAGGCTTATATATGATGGATATCTTAAACTTAATAGGACGAGACAGAGCCCTTTTTAGTGAGGATATAGGAGCTTTTGAGGAGGAGTTATCAAAAAAAGTTACTAAAGCTAAATTTTTGGTAATAGGCGGAGCAGGGTCAATAGGTCAGGCTGTAACCAAAGAGATTTTTAAAAGAAATCCTCTGAAACTCCATGTTGTTGATATTAGCGAAAACAATATGGTCGAGCTTGTCAGGGACATAAGAAGCTCTTTAGGCTATATTGATGGAGATTTTAAGACTTTTGCCTTGGATATAGGTTCGGTTGAGTTTGATGCATTTATCAAGGCGGATGGTAATTATGATTATGTAATGAATTTGTCTGCGTTGAAGCATGTAAGAAGTGAAAAGGATCCTTTCACTTTAATGAGAATGGTTGATGTTAATATATTAAATACCATCAAAACCATCCGTCAGTCTCAGAAAAATCGAGCCAAAAAGTATTTTTGCGTGTCAACTGATAAGGCTGCAAACCCAGTGAATATGATGGGGGCTTCTAAGCGGATAATGGAAATGTTTTTGATGCGAGAAAGTAAACAGATTCCTATTTCAACCGCTCGTTTTGCCAATGTAGCCTTTTCAGATGGTTCTTTGCTTCATGGTTTTAATCAGAGAATATTAAAAAATCAACCCATAGTAGCTCCCAATGATATAAAAAGGTATTTTGTTACTCCTCAGGAATCTGGTGAGTTATGTTTGATGTCATGTCTTTTGGGAGAAAATGGAGATATTTTCTTTCCTAAACTGAGTGATGAGCTGCACTTGATTACTTTTTCTGAAATAGCTGAAAAATATTTACTCGAAAGAGGATATGAGCCTTATTTATGTGGCTCTGAAGAGGAAGCACGTGAATTGATTCATACTCTTCCGTCAGAAGGGAAGTGGCCTTGTTTGTTTACCTCCAGTGATACCACTGGAGAAAAGGATTTTGAGGAATTTTTTGTGGAACATGAAGAATTGGATTTGGAAAGGTTCCTCAATTTGGGAATAGTAAAAAGCCAATTGGAATTCGACGAGCAAAAGCTGGAAGAATTTTTAATGAAGATTGATACATTGAAGCGGGGGCTGGAATGGTCCAAGCAAGATATAATTACTTTATTTAATAATCTTTTGCCTAACTTCGATCATAAAGAAACCGGCAAATACTTAGATAGTAAAATGTAAATGATATGAGTTATAGAGTTCCATTATTTGACCTCAATTTTGACGAAAGAGAAGAAAATGCAGTAATAAGTGTCATAAAGTCAAAATGGATTTCAACAGGGCCAAAAACGCATGAGTTTGAAAAGAAATTCTCTCAAATGCTGCAAGTGGAGCATGCATTAGCAGTTTCCAATTGCACTGTTGCGTTACATTTGGCTTTGCAATTGGTTGGAGTAAAAGAGGGAGATGAAGTAATATGTCCTTCTTTGACATTTGTGGCAACCTGTAACGCAATTAGATATGTCAATGCTGTACCCGTTTTTGCAGATATTACGGATGCTGCGACACCAGTGGTCGATCCTGAAGATATTGCACGCAAAATCACGAAAAAGACTAAAGCTATCGTGGTCATGCACTATGCAGGTTTCCCTTGTGATATGGAAAAGATCATGCAAATAGCTCAAAAGCATAATTTGAGGGTGATTGAGGATGCTTGTCATGCGCCTCTATCTGAATTGAACGGTAAAAAATTAGGGACAATTGGAGATATCGGATGCTTTAGCTTCTTTTCTAACAAAAATATCAGCACCGGAGAAGGCGGAATGTTGGTGACCAATAATCCAGACTATTTTGATAGAGCAAAATTGCTCAGGTCACATGGAATGACCACGATGTCTTTTGAACGAGCCAAAGGCCATTCTACAGCCTATGATGTCATTGATTTAGGCTATAATTACCGAATGGATGATATACGGGCTTCAATAGGGATCGTTCAATTGGATAAGCTGGAGGAGGATATAAAAAGGAGAGCTTTAGTGAGGAACTATTATTTGGAAAGCCTAAAAGAGTGCAAAGAAATTATTATTCCATTTAAAGATCATATTGTATTTAGTTCCAATTATATCTTTCCTGTGGTTTTGAAAGATGCTTCTGTCGAGGAAAGGGATGAAATACGAAACATTCTTGCCGAGAAAGGAATTCAAACCAGTATTCACTATCCTGCCGTTCATAGGTTTTCGATCTACAAAGAGTTTTATGTAGACCTGCCTAAAACAGATGAACTTGTCAATAAGCTTATAACAC
>NZ_BAAHAP010000047.1:0-44155 GCF_054777495.1 Echinicola sediminis
TTAAACTTGATCTTTCAAAGGTGGCACGGTTCGAACCGAAATCCGAACTGGAAATGGCACGGTTTAAACCGAAAGGCCTGGCACAGTTTGACCGAAAAGGGTGGCACAATTCAAACCGTTATATCCAGACGAACTGTTGGCCTTTCTGGTGGACAGCGAATGGGAGTACAGGCAGAACAAAAGCATAGACAACCTCATACGGCAGGCCGGCTTTAAACAGGCCGCTGCGGCCACCGATATTGATTACCATACCTCCCGTAACCTGGACAGGGGACTGTTTGAGAGGTTGCTCGGACTGGCCTTCATCAAAAACCGGACGAACATCATCCTTACCGGGGCCACCGGATCCGGAAAAAGTTACCTGGCCCAGTGCATCGGGGTCAGGGCCTGCCAGCACAGGTATAGGACGCTTTATTACAATACGGCCAGGTTTTTTGATGCGGTAAGACTGGCCAAGCTGGAAGGCTCCTACCATAAACTGCTCAAAAAGCTCGAAAAAACCCATGTGCTCATCTTGGACGACTTTGGCCTGGCCCCGATGGATGGACAGGCCAGGATGGCCCTTATGGACATCATGGAAGACCGCTATGAGAAAAGTTCAACGATCATTGCATCACAGATACCGGTCAGCCAATGGCATGGAACCATTGGTGATGACAGCATTGCAGATGCCGTGCTCGACCGGCTCGTGTACTCCTCACATAGGATAGAACTGGAGGGAGAATCCATGAGAAGCAAAAAGAAGTTGGACAATTAAATTTTAACCCTATTATTGCACTTGGAAAGTGGCCCAATGATTCCCGGAATCCGTGGCCCAGTATGCGCCGGAAACACTGGCCCAGCATCGCCGGAATAGACATTAGGACATGTGAAGCGAATACTAACATGAACAACCGATTGCACAATCCTTTAGGAACATAAAATTTGAACTTCATTCCCTTGAATTAACACATTAAGCGGCTAGTACGATGGAACTTCTAAAATTATGCCCCGCCTAAAAACTTTTTTATGCAGGCCAACAACCCAATTTAAAGATAATCCCACTTTTTCCTTTAATTTATCGAATGAGTGTTTAATGATCAATAGTTTATTGTTGTTATTATGTCATTAGCTGTCGTTATTATACCATTTATTGTTCTGCTTTGGCAAAGGTGCTTTTCATCCCGTCGTGTAGTTCTTATCATTAGCCTTCCGGAATAATTTTCTCAATACCGATTGGGGTATTATTTAACAAAACCAAATAAAGAAGCCCTCTAATCGGAGGGCTTTCTTAATTTGTTGAATAGGGTTTAAACAACTTATCTTAATTTCTTAGCTTCCTTAATTTAAGAAATTTGAAAGATTAAATCCACTGTCTATACAAATTTGGTCGGTTTAAAAGGGGATTAAGTGATCTTTCAAGAAGTAATGATTGCATTACACATTTTTAAGTCTATCTTTCTATATCTCCAAAATCAATCCCAAAATCAATATCAATGATTTTTTTTGGGTTTACTCCATATGCTTTAGATAATTCAATAATTGTAGAGAATTGAATATCCTTTTTTCCTTCTTCATATTTTTTTATGTCAGCAAAATCAAGATCACATCTGAGAGCTAGTTCTCTGTAGCTTCTTTTAGATTCTTTTTTTAGAACACTTAATCTTTCTCCCAATAATTTTAACAACCGCTCCTTTTCTTCAGGTTTCATTTTTTCTTAACTGATGAAAAAGAAATATGTGAGAAAAAAGAATAAATTTTGTTGGTCTAAAAACCAACAATTCAATATTTATTTCTATATTTGTAATAAGTGAAATTTCAAAATTAGAAATGGACCTATAATTTTGCGAATGAAATAAAATCATTTTTGATGCATTCGCACTTTGCGTCTCTTAACTGAAAACCGCCAAATTCTTTTAGGAACGAGACAATAAGTGGGGAAATGCTCACGCCTTTGGCGTGGGCTACTCGCTTGCTCGTTCCAAGGTGCTTGGCGGTACCTCAGTTAGAGTGGGAAAGAGGGCCTGCGCCTTGTTTTTTACCTTGAGACGTTCCATGAAAACTTAAATGCTATGGAACAGAAAACAAAACATTTTTCAGCGTTTGACCATTCGATGGTGAAACCGATCAGTAAGGAACAGAAATCATCCATTTTTGTCCCCTACCAATCCGGTATCACCATCTTCGACCTGGTCTTCCGCCGCAAACCGAAGAATCCTATATAATAGTATTTAGTATTGAGTCGTGAGCATTGAGCTTTTGATTACAGAAGCTATAGGGATACTTGCTACTGAATACGGACTATATACCGATACCGAATTTCCTAAAATACTATCGAACCTAAAATCGGTATCCATTTTTACGAAAAGCTGTAGTTAGATCAAACGAGCTCATTACTCATGACTAGCTACTCAAGACTTCAAAATTCGGAGGCTGCATTCGCCTGGGGGACGCCGCTCGCGTCTGGTAGGGCAGCCTGGCCTGGGGCTTTAAGCACTGGGGTTTAATCAATTTCTTATAAATGTAGAAGGAGAAGGAGTAGCTAGTATTGAGTCGTGAGCCTGCCTGGCGTCAGACAGGTATTGAGACTTGATTTCGTTTACGAGGCCGAAAGTCCTCCGGTTGCTGAGCTTGTCGAAGCATTAGGAGGTAAATAACGGCTTCGGAAAGCGGGATTGCTTCACATCTGGCCCTTTGGCCCTTCGACAGGCTCAGGGACCGACGGGACCAAATGTTCGCTATGACGGAGAATAGGACGTTCTCGTCTCCGTAAACCAGTCTTTAATCTAGCGTCTTTAGTCTCTTCGGTTGCTGAGCCTGTCGAAGCACCGAAAACTCTCTACAAAGACCTTAATAACTATGAAAGCGTTAACAAAAAACTGCTTCCTGGCACTGCTATGCCTTTTCGGAAGCGAAACCCATTCCCAAGTTGCTTCACCTCCTGCCACGGAGGGGCCGGAAAATGCTCCGGCCCCCGTGGTGGTGTATTTCGAGGTGAACTCACCTGCGCCCATCGACACCTTTACGGTAAGCTTCGGTGCCCATTACCTGGACGGCTTTGCCCGGCTGCCAGAACCGGACACAGAGAAAATAGTTTCCCAGAGTGGTTCCGTCTATGGCGGCAATGCAGGCAAGGAATACATTACCTACCGCAGTCCTGCCTTTTCGGATGTCGGCTACCTGACCATCAATGGGGGCAAAGGCACCTTTATGGAAAGGGCACTGGTCTCCCCGGGGGACAGCGTCGCCATCAGGGTGGACCTGGAAAACGGCCATACCTTCTTTTCGGGCCCGGATGCACGGAAGTACCGCTGCCAGTACGAACTGCATTTGGCCCATAGGGCATACATGGCACAGGTGCCCCCCGTGATGTATACCGGCGATACCACAGCCCATTTTGAAGAGGGAAACAACCGTCAGGATTACCGCATGGCCATGGAAAACAGCATCCCCATGTTGCTGCCCATGCAGGTGGTGTCCTATGGTGACGGCTCCATCCCCTATATCCGCTCGGTCCTTGGGCTGGAGGTAAAAGACCATCCCGGATACCAGGTGCTGCGTGCCTATTCGGAGGTACTGGACAGGGATTTTATGGCCAGCATGGAAAAGGAACTGGAAGGGAGGATCTATGGGGAAAAGGTACAGGCTTTTATGCGCTCCTTTCGGCATACGGAGGCATTCAGGGCCCTCTATCAGGAGACCATTGCTTCCCTTCCCCTTGACCGGAACGGGGACGTTTTACGGAGTTCCCCCCATTACCTCGATTACCTCTTTGACCGCTGTACGCTCAGGGCCATTCTGGAAGGCATTCCCATCTATCAGGTCTATGGGGAATACAGTGCAGCGGTACGGGACCGGCTGATCGGAAAATACCTGGTCAGGTTCTACCGGCAGCTGTCCTCCCCGGAAGAGAAATTCACCCAGGGCCTGGCCACGGTGGAGACCCCATGGGTATTGGAGACGATTTCGGGGCTCTATCAGGCGCAAAAGGTGGGCGCCCCTTTTCTGGAAACCGGGTTTATCGGCACTGACGGCAAACCGGTAGCTTCCGAAAGCTTCAAAGGAAAAGTGGTACTGCTGGACTTCTGGTTTACCGGCTGCAGTGCCAGCTCCAAGATGCACCACAATTACCTCCGGCCAGCCACAGAGGCCATCGGCAGGACAGGGGATTTTGAACTGGTCTCCATCTCCAGGGACAGGGACAAGGCCAAGTGGCTCCAGAGTATCCGTGAAGGGAAATATACCGATGAGGCATACACCAACCTGTGGACGGGAGGTCCCGACCACGAGGTGCTGGAATTTTACAATATCCATGCCTTCCCCACCCTGATGCTGCTGGACCGGGAGGGTAAAATCCGCAAAGTCGGCAACTTCCCCGAGGATCCCCAAGAGCTTGCAGAGCTCATCGACCAACTTATTGCAGAACCCTATCAGACCACAACACCATGAAACAACTTCTACTGATTATTATAGTATACTATGGGCTTTTCAGTTCCCTGTATGCCCAGACAGCCTATCCGGTAAAGGGGCAGGTGCTGGAAGCCATCAGGGAAGTGCCCCTGGCCGGGGCCCTCGTCAGGGTGGCCGGTACCGAAACCGCTACCGTGACCGATGAAAACGGAAACTACCGCTTGCAGTTGCTCGGAGGCAAGCATCGCCTGGAGATCAGTTACCTGGGCTTCCGCCCGCAGACCGTGGATATTTCCGTTCCCATGGATAAAGAACCTGTCACCATATTGGTGGAGGAAGGCCTTTCCATGGCTGCCGTGGAGGTGGTGTCCACCGGATACCGGCAGCTGCCCCGGGAGCGCTCCACGGGGTCCTTTGTACAGCTCGACGAAAAGCTCCTGAACCGCAGGGTGAGTACCGACCTGATGGACAGGATAGAGGACCTTGCGCCGGGCGTACTCTTTAACCGTGATGCCCGCTCGGGGAGTGATCCCATCAGTATCCGGGGAAGGAGCACCCTGTTTGCCAATACCCAGCCCCTGGTGGTGGTCGACGGCTTTCCCTATGATGGACCTTTGCAGCATATAAACCCAAATGATGTGGAAAGCATCACCCTCCTAAAAGATGCCGCGGCCGCCTCCATCTGGGGTGCCCGTGCCGGAAACGGGGTCATCGTGGTCACTACAAAAAAAGGAGCTTATGGAAGGGCTATTGCCGTCAGCCTGACCAGCAATGTGGCCCTGATTGAAAAGCCCGACCTTTTCTATGAACCCCAGATGGACATCGGGGAATTCATCGGGGTGGAGAGGGCCCTCTATGACAAGGGCTTTTACCATTCCCGCATCAACAGCGCTTCGAAACCTCCCCTTTCCCCGGTGGTGGAAGCCTTGTATGCCGCTGAGACAGGGGTGATCAGCCAACAGGAAGCCGAAACACGGATGGCCGGGTATAAAAACAGTGACATCCGAAGGGACATGGAAAGGTACTTTCTCCGTCCGGCCCTCCATCAGCAGTACAGCCTGGGTCTCTCCGGAGGGGACCGGGCCCACCGCTATGCCTTTTCGGTGGGCTGGGACAAAAACAGCGCCCCGGTCAGGGAAAACGGCAATGAACGCTTTACAATGAAGGGGGATATGGGCTGGAAACTCTGGAAAGACAGGCTGGAGGTCAGTACAGGCATGTACTTAACGGGATCGTCCGGGCAGAACGGAACGGGACTGCCTTCCGGCTCCCCTTATGAGAGCCTGGTCGATGGTCAGGGAAGGCCCATGGCCCTGATCAGGGATTACAGTCTCCGTTTTGTGGAAGAGGCAGAAGCAGCCGGGCTGCCCAACTGGCAATATGTTCCCTTGGATGAAATCGGCCTGGTTGCTGATCTGTCCCGGGCCACTGACCTAAGGCTGAATACGGATACCAAAGTGACCATTGCCCGGAATTGGAAAGCGTCCCTCTCCTACCAGTACTGGCAGAACCGCAGCGAAGCGAGGACCGGCTATCCGCTGGAATCTTATTTTGCCCGCAACCTGATCAACCGCTACGCACAGCTCAATGGGGAGGGCAACTGGGAGTACCCCGTGCCGGTGGGCGGCATACTGGACCTTGGTAATGGCCGGGATGACAGCCATACCTTCCGTGCCAGGACGGATTATAATAATGCCTGGGGCAAACACCGGCTGGATGCCCTGGCAGGTTTCGAATTACGGGACTGGGAAGGCATCGCCGATCAGAGACGCTACTATGGCTACGATGATGATAGGGGGCTGAGCGTTCCGGTAAACCTGGTGGACCGCTTCCGGCTGTACCATAACAATTCGCTGAATACCATCCCCGGCAATGACGGGCACAGCGGCCTGACCGACCGTTTTGTTTCCAGTTTTGCCAATGCCGCCTATTCCTTTGACAATAGGCTGTACCTGACGGGAAGTGTGCGTAAGGACGCCTCCAATCTCTTTGGCGTGGACGCCAACCTCAAGGGAGTTCCCCTGTGGTCTGGGGGAGCAGGCTGGACCATCAGTGAAGAAGGTTTTTACGGGGCAGCCTGGATGCCCTACCTCAAGCTGAGGACGACCTTCGGGTACAATGGCAACGTGGACAAGTCCCTGAGTTCACTGACCACGGCTTCCTATTTTATTTCAAGGAGCTCGGCCCCCGTCCCGGGAATCCGTAATGCCACCATCATCAATCCCCCCAACCCTTCCCTTAAATGGGAAAGGATAGGTATCTGGAACACAGGCCTTGATTTCAGTTCCAAACACGACCGGATAGCAGGAAGCCTGGAATATTACATCAAACACGGCAAAGACCTGATCGGGGAGACACAGTTTCCGCCTTCCTCGGGAGTGACTTCCTTTACCGGTAATTTTGCCGAAACCCGGACCTCGGGCATCGACCTGACCCTTTCTTCCCTGAACCTGGACGGGTCCTTGACCTGGCGGACCAACCTTGTCTTCAGTCACCTGAAAGAAGAGGTCACCGCTTATGGCATTCCCTCCACCACGGGACAGTACCTGGGGCTGGGAACCGCCCCTATGGAGGGAAAGCCCCTGTTTTCCATTTACAGCATGCGCTGGGGAGGCCTTGATCCGGATACCGGGGATCCCCTGGGCTATGTGGACGGCGAACTGAGCGACAATTACAATTCCCTGCGGACGGGCACCGTTCCGGAGGAACTGGTATACCATGGCCCTGCCCGGCCCACCACCTTTGGTGCCCTGAGGAATGATCTGGAATGGAACGGTTTTTCCCTGTCCCTGAACATGAGCTTTAGGATGGGCTATTATTACCGCAGGCAGTCTGTCAACTACTTCGACCTGCTAAACGGCAGGATTACCCACAGCGACTATGCCCTGAGGTGGCAACAGCCCGGTGACGAACGCCATACGGATATTCCTTCTATACCTACCTCTTCCAATTCCTCGAGGAATTACTTCTACCAGTTTTCCGAACCGTTGGTGGAGAAAGGAGACCATATCAGGCTGCAGGATATCCGTCTGGGCTACCGGCTGGATAAGGGGAAATACCCGTCCCTACCTTTCCGGACGGCGGAACTCTATACCTATATCAACAATGTCGGCATGATCTGGAAGGCCAGCGATGATCCATTGGATCCCGATTACAGAACAGGCAGGCCTTTGGGGAGCATTGCAGCAGGAGTAAGGGTGGACTTCTGATGATGGAAAAATGCCGTTTTATCCTTTTCCCCGTCACGGTTCGGGCGACCACAGGGAGTCCGTGGAAGTCTCACCTTTTACAGGTGAAATTGCCCCCTACTACCCTCCCCCTTGCCTTTTGACAGGCTCAAGGACCAAGGGTGAGGAATGGATTGCGATTACAAGATCATAAAGTCCTCTCCGTTGCTGAGCTTGTCGAAGTATAAGGAGGATTTAGGAGGTGAAAAAACACTTTCGGAAAGGGAGAGTGCTTTGCCCGGCTTACCGGGATCTCCTGCCTGCTACAGGTAGGCAATGACGGACAAAGTTTAATTTCGATTCGGTAAACAAGTCTAGTGTCCAGTGTCTTACGTCTAAAATCTTTACAAAGTATCGAAGACCATGACATTCTCGCCTGTCAGGCTGAGCGGAGGCGAAGCCCCTGTGACCAAGTCTCAATACTAACTACTCAATACATAATACTAAAGAAAACAGCTTCGTCCATCAAATCAATTTATGTTCAACTTAAATCAATTATTCAAACTCGGTTATCTATAAGGTGATGGGCGGAGCTTGTTTTTGAGGGTATTAAGTATCAAGAAAAAGATGAAAGAACAAAGATCAAAGGTATTCCGTTACTGCGATTCTCGGGATATAGAGGTCCCTGAGCTCCGGTTGCCGAACTTGTCGAGGTATCAAAGGGGCGACCTGCACCAAGAAGAAGCAGTCTCTTATTCAGAAACCGGGAATGACTTTCCTCCGGAAGGTGGCCGCTTAGGTTGACATTCGTTCTCAAATCTGTAATCCAGTCTTTTGTCTAGAGTCTAGTGTCTAAACAGAGAAAGAAGACCAAACATTCTCGCCTGTCAGGCTGAGCGGAGTCGAAGCCTCTGTGACCAAGTCTCAATACTAACTACTAACTACTCAATACTATCAACAAGTCCCTTACCGCACACTTTCTTCATATGTAATCATACATCATTTCAAGCCGCGGGAAATGTTTCCAGACGGGAAACCGGGACTTTTTTAGTAGCACGTAGCACGATGACAGTATCAAGATAGAATAAAGGCCTGCTCCGAGGTATCTCGGAGAGAAAAGAACAAAGACTGGAGTTCGAAGACGAAAATACCTATTTCTACGTCATACGATCCGCCCTGTCGGATGCTGGGCAGGCTTGGCGGAGAAGTAATCTTACCTTCAACAGGCGAGATTACATCATTTTGACCATTTGGCACTTCGATGCTTCGACCCTTCGACCCTTCGACAGGCTCAGGGACCGAAGCTCAGGGACCGAGGCTCAGGGACCGAAGCCCAGCAACCAAATTGGCCTTCATTCACAATGACGGATTCGAGGGCGGTTTCGCTCCCGAAACCAGTCTTTTGTCTAATGTCTAACATCTAAAATCTAAAAAAATGAAACATAACCTCAAACCCACTCTTACCATCATGATCATTTCCCTATCCTTTTTGGCCTCCTCCTGCCAGGAGTTTTTGGATGTCAAGCCCCGTAAAGATATAGTGGTCCCCAGGACCCTGGAAGATGTTCAGGCCCTGCTGGACAATACCAATACCTTTAATAACAGCCCTTCTATAGGGCTTTGGGCTTCAGATGATCTGGTGACCAATGACCAGGGCTTTATGGGGTTCAGGGAAGATTGGGTACGCATGGCCCATACCTGGGACAACCAGATCTTTTCCAATCCTGAAGACGGACAGGCCTGGAACAAGCCCTATCAGCAGATTTTATATGCCAATATCGCTTTGGAGACCTTGGCCGGTATGGAGATAAGCGAGGCTGAAGAAGAACAGGCTGCGCGGATAAGAGGCACAGCCCTCTATTATAGGGCCAGTGCCTATTTTGTATTGTGTCAGCTGTTTGCTCCTGCCTATGGGACAGAAAATGCCTTGGGCGTCCCCTTAAAACGGGAGACGGATGTAAATCGATGGGAGAAAAGACCGGGACTGGAGGAGAATTATCAACAGATGCTGGCAGACCTGGAGGAGTCCCTAAGCCTCCTCCCTGATAATACCATCTACTGGACGCGCCCATCCCTTCAGGCCGCGCATGGGCTGTTGTCCCGTATTTACCTGGCAATGGGAGATTATACAGCAGCCGAAACCCATGCCTCCACCGCATTGGACTTGGGCGGGGAACTGTTGCTATTGGCAGAGGTCAAAAAAAGTCTGGATATGCCCTTGCCTCCCTATTTCTATCCCATTCCCAGGGGAAACCGTGAAGTACTCTTTTACGAGGCTATATTTTCAGTTTCAGACTTATATTCCCCCAATTTGATGGTGGCGAGTGAGCTGATAAGCCTGTATGAGGAGGGAGACTTAAGAAAGGAGCTTTACTTTTACCCCAATGAACAAACCGGAGGATATAATTTTATTGGAAACTATACCGGAGATTACCTCTTTTTCTCCGGGCTGACTGTTTCAGAATTACTCTTGACCAAAATGGAGTGCTTGGCTCGAAGAGGAGCGCTCGAAGAGGGGCAGGGGATTTTTAACAGCTGGCTGCTTACCAGGTATGAAGAAGGGAGCTTTCAGCCCAGGAATGTTCCAGGTGCCGATGAGTTTCTGGAAGCCGTATTGAGAGAGAGAAGGAAGGAAATGGTAGGAAGGGGTCTCAACAGATGGATGGACCTAAGGCGGTTAAATTCCGACCCCAGATTCGCCAAGACCATCATCAGGAAGGTCAATGACAAAGAATATCGGTTAGTACCCAATGATGCCCGTTATACCTTTCCTATTCCCGCCAATGAGCTCCAGTTAAACGATTTGGTTCAAAACCCTTAACCCATAATGCAGTCCCGTCAGCTGAGCTGCGGGACTAATAACTAATTATTAAATGCCTGCTGAGCTTCGGCGGTTTAGTCTAGATGGTTGGTTATTATGGGTTGTATTCGGTGTCCGACCTTCCGTGCCTGAACCTTGGTGGCTGAGTCTCGGTGACTGAGCCTTGGTGGCTGAGTCTTGGTGGCTGAGCCTCGGTGACTGAGCCTTGGTGGCTGAGCTTGTCGAAGCCCCAAGCCCGAAGCCGAAGAGCCTGCTGAGCGAAGTCGAAGCAGAGACTTGGGACTAGTCTTCTCCCAGTTATTGGACTCCGCTTATTGACCGTTATCCATAAGATTGAAAATGATCTAAAAGTAATCAATACCCTAATACTTATAATGAGCGAGGAGAGTTGGTCAATCTGGAACAGACAGCCGGTAATACCAGTATCGATTATACCCATGATGGCGGAAAAAAAATAGCCCATGTACAAAACAAGAGGCTGTCACATAAGTAGATTTCTCGTATGACTACACAAATAGGATGTTTTTGTAATCTGTGAGCCAATGGAGTAAGAATCCGCCCCAACGGGCAAACTTATAATAGCCTGGGGTGTAGCCCCAGGCAAAAGTAATCCACATATGTCATCAGTTTTGGTCGGATAAATATCAGGAGAGTATCCTCCTTGTCGCCAAAACCCCTAGATTTCATTTGAGAAGTCTACCCAAGACAATGTAGATAATTTCATAATCGCCAGCTATCAGAAATCCTATTTCCATCCAATACTTGGCGACCAGATTCTAATCACGACCTATGAGACAGCCTCTATTTTCCTAACTGATTATTCTGGAATCAGTGAAGACCCTGGAACAAATTCCCCCTCTTCTGAAGTAATCGGATGGTTGAGATCCTTTTCAGAATAGAGACAGGTCTCAGTGGCTGAGTTACACTGATATTGATCGGGACCTGGACCCATACTGACATTGGTCACATCGTACCAGGTTTGCCCACTATCAGGTGTGCCAAACTCCGAGGAGAATTCTCGCTCTGGCATATTGAATGCGAATGCTCCTACCATGGCAAATATCAATGCCAAAAGAGGGATGTTTTTAATTAACTTTTTCATTGTTTTATGCTGACTTTTAACTATCAAAGCCGCGAACGTTTAAAAGTGTTTGCCTACTCTATTCAGGATTTTCGGCATACTCCTGTTACTGCCAGAAGCCTGTACTGATTCCACCTAGTATACCGGCCTCATGGAATCGGGCAGTGTATTTCTTTTTCTTTGACCGCAGTATTCCATAGACAAATGAGAGGAAGCAATCTCCCTTCTCAAGTATTAAACCTCACTATTCCATACACCCCAATCACAATAAACACCCCATTGAAAGCCAAATGTTCTTCCCAACTCATGGCCTCCATAAAGCCTGCACAAGAACAGGGAATTCGCTCAAATGCTCCGGTCCACACCAATCCGATATAGGTGGTAAAAACCGTCATTAACAGAGTTGAAAAAATCAGTCCCAATTTTCTGGTGGTTTTTAAAACCAGCATAACAGCGAATCCCAATTCAGCAATAATGATAATTGGAGCTAAGACTTTAGCCCATTCTTGGGGGAGGGGTTGATTCATCATTGCCTGCTGGAATTCCCCAAATTCCATGAGTTTTTCCATTCCTGTAAAAGACCACAATAGAATGAATAGTAGTGTGGGACCTTGACCCAGCAATAATGTGTGATGATGGTTTAACTTCATCTTAAAACCTAATAAGGTATTTGGTGGTAAAAGTGACTTATTTCCCATGATCTGGTTTTAAATATTTCTATAGCAAGTTGTGAGATCCTTCTTTTTTAAAAAAGCAGAAATGGATGAACGTTATTTCAGCAAAGGTGAAGCGCTCTCCTAAATGGGTGAACAAAAATTGCCCCTCTCTAATTACCAAATCATTCCTTGCTGGTTTCAAGGGAGGAATGCTCAGTTAAACCCGGATCATGCATTAGCAATCGTAATAGCCTGTCCCGACTGTTTTCTAATCTTTCAATTTATCAGCAGTAAGCCTATATCAAAGCTGGGGCAAAGCTGCATCAAAGCTGGGGTAAAGCTGGGTATACCTTGACTGTAGGGTAAATAATTTTAGCGAAAAGTACAATTTTTATAGTTTGATTCTTGAAAAAATCAATTTTTCACTCTCCGGTTATCATCAATCTGCAGGGACAATTAGGCCGATAATCAAATAAATGATCAAACAATCCCCAATCCTGCAGTTCAGCAATTCACTCCCTTAAATATTTCATTCATTGACATAATACCACCTGTTATTCCTTATTTTCCGTATTTTCCATATCGTCCACTTTGAGTTTCAAGGCATTTTATAAAAGCTCAAATTGTCCCCATGTTCAACCAAAAAAATCAAATAATATGGCTAGACAATCAAGTTTTATCAAGCTGGAAGGGACCATCGGGGATGTTACCTTCTACAAGGGGAAAAACGGCTACAAAGCACGGCAAAAAGGAGGGGTCTCAAAGGAGCGGATCCTAAAGGATGAAAAATTTAGGCGAACAAGAGAAAATTTGGCGGAGTTTGCCCGTGCAGCCACTGCGGCAAAACTCCTTAAAAGGGCATTTCAGGAAATTGTGGCCAGGGCAAGGGATACCAGGACGCACAACCGACTGTACAGGCAAACGCTAAAAGTATTAAAATCTGATCTCGTTTCTGATAGGGGGGAGCGTAAAGTAGAAGAGGGGGATATCTCTTTATTTACTGGTTTCCAGTTCAGTTCTGCGGCGGTATTTGAGTCGTTAGTCTTTGCTGATCACACTACCCAAGATAATGGGACACAGCTTACGGTGACCATGCAGCCCTTTGTCCCAACCAGGTATTTGGCCAAACCTGAGGGGGCGACCCATTTTAGAATGTTTCTGGTAGCGGCCAGTGCCAATTTCTTAGAGCAGACCAAAGCATCCAAAGTAGCTTCCAGTACCGAATATGAAATAGGAGAACAAGAGGTGGCGGACTTAGAGCTTACCGTGGACAAAAACCAGTTGACTGGAGGAGATCATTTTTATGCCCTTGGAATTGAATTCTTTCAGCAAACCAACGGCAAGATTTATACCCTCAACAATGGTGCGCACAACGGTGCAGTGGTCATTTTAAGCGAGGAGGGGCTATGATACTTCATCTGGAAAGGGAATACTGGCCAGGAGGGACACAAGGCACCCTCACAATCGAAGGGTTTAAGATTAGCCGGAGCATAGAGTGGCCTTGGCACAGGAACAATCCCAAAACTTCCTGTATCCCTGAAGGGATTTACCCCCTTGAAAAGGTATATTCGGATTGCCATCAATGGCACCTTGATTTAAAAAATGTCCCGGGGAGAATGAACATCAGCATTCTTCCAGCCACGGACATCATCGGTCTATTACCAGGGAATATAGCACCAGTAAGCAGGGTGATGGGAGAATCAAGAGGGAAACAGTCTAGGCAAACCTTTGAAAAGCTGAAGGAGATACTTTTTCAGGCCATGGCCAGAGAAGAAGTTTTGTTGGAAATCCGTAGCTCTCCTGACAAGGCACTCAACTTGGCCCAATATCAAAGGAAAGTGGCATGGATAATTTGAATATGCCAGAATTGTCCGAGGCGGTGGTTTCCTTCTTATTATCGGTGATCACTTATTTGCTCAAGCTGTTGGTCCAGGAAATCAGACAAATGAAACGGGACCAACTGGAACTCCGGGACATGTTTTTGTGGCTCAAATCAGAGCAACAGAATCTTAAGGAATGGTTCGAATCCCACCTTCATCATATCAAGTCCAATAAATAAGGGGTGTTTTATAAAGCGGAGGATTACCCCTCTGCTTTATATCCATATCCCAAAATTTGGGGTACAGGGTGAAAAAACAGGCGGTTTGTTGGATTATAGTGAAGCTGGGCTTTATCCTCAGTTTATTAATTACAATTTTTTGTCATTAATAAATTATTATCCTTATATTATTACAGAGAAATTCCCAATTGAGAATTTTTTGGATGAAGAAAGTGTAAAAATTAACTGTTTTAGTTATGGAAATGATGATGCTCCCCATAGTAAACAGTCCACCATGGACTTTTTGCCAGTAGAAGCTTACAGGTATGAACGAATAACTACTTCCAAGTGAGAATCATTTTTTATGAGAAAGACCGAGCGTAGCGTAATCTATGCCCAGGATATCATGTTTATTACCGGTAGAAGCAAAAGTTATGCTTACAGCCTTCTTGCCAAGATTAAAGATTACTTTAATAAGAACAGACATCAAGTGGTAACATTTGATGAATATGCTAAGTTTCATGGTATTCCTGTGGAGAAAGTCATGGAGTACATTCAGTAAACCAGTATAAAAAATTAATGCAGGAAGATTTGTTCTATCTGTCCTGCATTAGGTTTATTGGGTGTTGTCTTGACCCAGCCGGAATGACGATCCGGTTTTACAAAAAATGATTGGGGAGATAGGTTGTTATAAGATACTCTTTTTTGACCTTTCCCAAATAAAGAGTAATAGCTTTCGTCAGTTTAAGATCCCGGTCCTATTATAATGGTGGTCCTACACTCACTGAAAATACTTTGGTAGAGAATTTTATTTTCAGTAAGAGGTTTTTTAAACTTGGAAGCTTTAGGGAATCTTTTCGTTTTCTTGATGTCGAATCCCATAACATCTTCAATTTTTATCATAGGCGTATTTTTTCTTGAAATCTATGATTTATGAAATACTCAATAAACATCAAATGGGTAAATACCCTCCAGACCAAGGTCAACGACCTGAGTACTATGGTTTCTGTAAAAATTATAAAATGGCATTTAGGGGCGTGGCTTACTTATGTGGCGATTGATTTTTTATCGGCGGTGGTTTTCGATAGTCCTCAAATCATGTGGTGGTATGCTATTTCCAACCTGGCTTTTGCTATCAGTTTGTTTTATGGGGTCTTTTTTATCTTTTTTTTAAGCTGGGAGGAGGATAGATACAATCCATTGTGCCTGGTGACATTGTTGCTTTATTTAATACTGCTTACCTCTCTCAAAATTCTAATTACCAAAGGGGTGGGACAGATGGGCTATTCGATTCATCAATATTTTATAGTGGAATTTTGGAGACTCCTGTATTTCGGGTTGTTAGCTTCGGGGTTTTGGTTTGTGGTCTTAGGCCTAATTAGAAAGAATCAGCAATTAAAGACTAAGGAAGAAGTACTCAAGGCCAGATTGGATTTGACCAAAAGTAAACTGAACCCACATTTTTTGTTCAATTCATTGAATGCAGTTAGGGGAGCTTTGTTCCACAAAGATAAGGAAGTTGCTGACTGGGTAGTGGATTTAGCAGAGCTCTTGAAACATGGAATAATTCCTACTCATGGGACCCTTTCCGAAGAGATTAAGATCGTAGAAAATTATATCAGTCTGGAAAAAAGAAGGTTTAAAGGTCAATGTCATATTAAAATCCAGAATACAGTAGATATGAATAAAGCAACAGAATTAATGATGCCCAGGATGGCCATACTTACAATTGTTGAAAACCTATTTAAACATGGAGAGATGATGGATAGAAATCATCCCGCTCGGCTCCGGCTTTCGCTTGAACAGAACAAAAAGGAAAATATGGAAGGGCTTTACTTTAAATTATTGATTGAAAACAGGGTGAAAAGTAGCAGCAGGACCAGTTTGGGGGTGGGCCTTTCCAGTATAGAAGAAATCTTCGGTTTCTATTTCTCAGACAGCTATGAGTTAATCACTCAATATGAAAATAATATCTTTGACTTGTATTTATCAATTAAATATGATGGTTGATTTAATTAGAATAGGCTTGGTTGACGATGAAGAATATGCTTTGGATATCCTTTCGGAAATGATTAAGGATATTCCAGGATTTGAAGTGATGTTTTCAGTTTCTGACCCCGAAAAAGTAGCAAAATGCTGTTCAAATAGGCAGCCCGATGCTATAATCGTTGATGTTAATATTCCAGGACATAGCGGAATAGTTCTTTCCAAATGGGCTGCTGAAAAGAAGATTCCCATAATACTGACCAGTGGTTATCCTGTCGATGCCAGGGAGGCATACGGAGTCAGGGCCTTAGATTTCTTATCTAAACCGGTTACGGTATCCAAACTTCTTACTGCTCTTTCAAAAGTTCCGAAAAGAGATATGCAGCAAAGAACCGGTAGATTAGGAATGTCCAATTCATTTATTCCATCAAAACTATTTGTAAGAGCAAATAGGGGTGATTCTTATATTAAGTTGAGAATAGAAGAGATATGGTATATCAAGGGTGCGGACAATTTTTCAGATATCATTACAGAAAAAGGCAAGTTTCTTTCTTCATCATTTCTAAGTGAATTGGCTAGGATGTTGATAGGGACTCCTATTCAAAGAGTACATAAATCTTACTTGGTAAATATGGATAAAGTGCATCGCATTAGCCCTAGATACATGGAGCTAATAGACAAGGGATTCCAAATTCCAATCGGAAAAACTTACTGGCCAACGATTCAGGAGTATACCAAGAGCAATTTATTGTAATATGGAAAAATACAGGAAAATGATAAAATGCCTGCAGATACTGAAAAGGAAAGAGTCTGGGAAAGATGCCCCCTAAATTTAATTTTTCTTTCTTCATCCATCGTCTGCCTTGAAGAATTTCGTGCGAAAAAAAGAATACCCTCCCTTCTAGGTGTAGATATGCTAATGCATATTCCATCTAACTTATGTCATAATCTCAGTTCAACCCGGATTATTCATTAGTGATCGTAGTAGCCTGTCCCGACTACTGTCGGGAAGGGCTGAAAATGCAAGAAAATCAGGCTGTTTGGAGACTGAGGCATAGCACCTCTATGGTGAACCTGTCTAGCCGCCAGGTAGAGTCGAAAACAGCAGCAAAGCGACTGATTTTAAAGCATTTTAAGTCCGTAATACTTGTGCGCCGTGGCGTAGATAAGCTAATGAATATTTTTGGTTTAAGTTTTAAAGACGTCATTCCGAGCTCGTCTGGAACCAAACAGGGCTTGGCGTAGGATTGCGAGAAGGAAACCGTGGGAATCTCATAATAAGAAGATTGCCACACCCTTTCCTCCCACACCTACCTAAGCACAAAAGGGTTACCATTGACAGAGAGCTGTCGGTGCGCAGGAGTTCCCTTCGGTTGCTGAGCCTGTCGAAGCATAAGGGGGTAGGGGGTAGACAAGGCGGCCTGAAATCTGTCATTCAGCTCTTTTACATTTTGAAAATGTTGACCTCTTGCAATGACGCAGCGATCCTGTTTCATCGAACTCGGGTTCATACGTTATATTGTACGTTACTTTTTCCAAGTCTTTGAATTCGGGTTTAATGAGTCTAAAGCTCGTTGGTTGCTACATAAACCTCCCTGAATATTTCCCTGTATATTCCGTACCTGACCACTTCTTCGACTTCACTACTGTAATTTTCTGGAAACAGTCGGTTGATAAATAAATGAAGGTGATTGTTCATGAGCGGAATTGCAGTATGCTTATCTTGATAATATTGGTGCTCTTTCAGGGTTTTAGAATATCGAAACAGGAAATTTTGGTCTATACGGTAGTGTGAAATTTCTTTTTTTAACTCAGAATACCATTTCTGTAATAGTTTTCTTTTAGACAGTTCTTTTGCTTTATATTCTTTTTTAAATCCGGATTGCCATTGAATATAACAATGATTGGTTTTTATGATTACTTTGCCTATCTGAATAGCCAAGGCTATTTTATTATGTTCCGGTGCAAGAAGGGGACAGTCAGGGAAGGAATTTAGAACAAAATCGGATTCTTGGTGGAATAATGATTCAGATAAGGACATGTCTTTTCTACTATACTTTTTCCATTCCTGTGAATAGGGCACCGTTTTAAAGTATTGTACCTCCTCACATTTATTAAGGTAAAAGTAAAGCTCTTTTTCCACTATTTTCTTTCGGCTTTTTGGTACTTTTATCCTTAATCTCAGGTGGTATTTCGAGTCATTATAGTGGATATAGAACCATTTTTTGATGCCAAAGTAGCAGTTTGTTTTCTGTATATAGGGCATCACTTTATTAGCCAGAAAACTACATGCTTGATAGGGTTCAAGGTAGATGTGGACACTTATCCATTCTTTTCCCCCTTGCTCAATGGGATTGAAATAGAATGGCTTACTTAATGGCTTTAGGGTAGAAGTTACGGTGGCAAAGAATTGTGGGTAAATAGAATGTCCTTTAAAGGTATAGGATCGGTTATTGATCCAAAGACATTCTTTTAACCAAAGGCAGTGGTGCCGCTTTAATCCTTCAATTATGATATGGAGACTTAGTAAGTTCTTAGTGTCTATCACGATCTCCTTATCCTGTTCCCCTATCAGTAAAAATTGAGGAACTTTATGATTTTCAAGTTCCTTTAGTAAGCTATCAATGTCCTTGCACTGATCTAAACTAATCTTCCATTGGCCTGGTAGTAAAACTATTTCTTTCCATACTATTCGAGGAATTCTTTGGATGTTTGGATTCGCTTTTATCCCATTAAGCTCAATAGTTTTGGTGTCTTGATGGCTTATTTCCCATAGTAGTCGGCATAATGGATGGGTGATCAGTTTTTTGTTGAGAGCATGTTGGATTACAGGAATGATTTGTTGTTTTACCTTATTGTGATACAGTATTATGCCTGATTTCCCAAGACCTATATAGATGTCGTTAATGTCAATGTCATTATGACCTCTGGATTCTTCCCAAAAACTAATTCGGTACGGAAGCACATTTTTATGTCCGCAGACCCGGTTACTAGACTTGTCCTCATACATCGCTACATCTGCATAACATACTGTATTTTTGTCAGGGTAAGTCATGAATATAGATCGAGAATACTGATAAAAATCTTCTATGTAGGTAAATCTCCCATTTAATGCCAATGACCGATCCGTGACCGCCTTGTCAAGAATGATACTTCCATCATGCCCTAATCGGTATAAGACTGAAACATGATGGGAGCATGGACATCTTTGGGGTTTAATGGATCTGCTTAAATCAATTTGGTGAGGTGACCCGATCACAGATTTTTGAATAACATAAGATGTAATGACGTTATGATAACCTGAGCTTGTAAGTCTGTTTTCGGAATCAGGCTTTATTAGAAATGAGTAGAGAGGAGTGTTGGGATCAAGTAGTTGTTTTAAGGGAACATACCTGTCATCGTACATAGAATAAAAGAGCTCCTTAAAGGTGGAAAGGTAGGATGGGGCTATAGGCGTAAATAGCCCTCCCATTTCTTTTAAAATGGTTTGAAGCTCGTTTTTTATCATAGCCTTCTGATAAAAAAAACCTTCTATAAATGTATCAGGGATGCAGTAAGGACTCTTTGCTTCCAGTTGAAATGTAGGTTTTTCATTAAGAGTAGCGGATGAACAGGGAATCAAAAAACCTGATTGGATTATTTTATCCCAAGCTTCTATTAATGGTTTGACCTCGAATGAATCAGGAAATAAAGACTGGAATTGACCAAAATCGATGACATTATTACTGGAAGAAAATTTATAAATAAGATTTAGCACCTTATTTCTGGCAACTGTAACCTCTTCCCATGTATTTTCCTCTTTATTGTAATCAAAATAGACAAATGACTGATTGATAACTCTTAGAAGTGGGTTGATTTTCCATTTTAGACTGTGGTCATTTTTTGGAGCGAGTTGGACTGAATGATGATAGCTTGAAGAAAGAGATAATGCCAAGGGTTTCTTTTCATCCTTCCAATACCCAATACCTACTCCTGCCCATTTTCCAAAGGGAGTAGCGCGGTATCTTCCTCTCAATAAGTACCTTTGGAGACTTAGCCTTTCTTTCTTGGATAATTCATTAGGGTGTTTGTGTTTTATCTTGGAATACAATGAGGGAGAAGAATACCGAAGATGATTAAGAACCAATGAATAGTTTTTGATAATTTCACTTTCATCAAAGACATCAAAAAACAGCAGGGGCATACGGTAAATGAATTGATCCATAGCTTTTTTTCTTCTATACTAGGATCATCATTTGTATTTTTCAATAGTGACATTAGCGAATTGGGTGAACGTAAAAGTAGCTAGGGGCAGTGCATGATTTTGAAGGGTGAAAAAATAATGAACAGCTTCTTTTGGATTAAAGACTAATGTCTTGAGCGGAAGGCCACAAAAAAAACGATCCGATATTATTAAACTCTATTCTTCGGCGTATATCTACAATATCTGCAGGAGCTTCTTTACAAAAACTGCTTCCTATACTCGGTTGGCGTAATTCCCTTTACATCTTTGAACTGTCGGTTAAAGTGGCTGATGTTTTGGTAGCCGCATTCATGGAAGATCTGGGAGACATAGAGATGGTCGCGTTTGAGCAGTTTACAGGCATGGGCGATACGGATTTCTTTTAGGAACTGGGTGTAGGTTTTTTTGGTGTTGAGCTTGAAGAAGCGGCCAAAATTGGAAATGCTGGTCTGGGCGATCTGGGCCACCGTTTCCAGCTTGATGTTTTCATGGAAGTGATTAAAGGTATAATCGTAGATCTTACCAATGACATTGTTGTTTTGATGGGCCTGAAAACTCTGGGTCAACACTTTGTTTTGGTTATTGTGGATCAGTTCCAAGCTTTCCATCAACAGGGAAATATGAAGATAGCCTTCAGCATGTTCCAGTAGCTGGATGTTTTGAAGCAGCCGGGGCCTGTTTTGTGGACCGATCCATAGTCCTAGGTCAGTGTCCAGCAGTCCCTTGATCCCTTTGAGCTCGGGCAGCTGCAAAAAGCTGTGCCCAAAGATTTTTTTGTCAAACTGAATGACCAATACTTCACAGATCTGCTCTTCTTCGTGTTTTCTGAACCAATGGGGGATGTTGGAACCGATAAAAAAAATATCCCCATCCTTGTAATTCCCCACATAGTCCCCGATAAGTGCGGTTCCTGTTCCTTCCTTGATTAAAAGTATTTCATGTTCCACATGTCTGTGCCAAGGGGTTTCAAAATAAGGTGTTTTGAAAGACCTGCAAACAAAGGACTTGGAGTCGGCTAAGGGGAGTTTTTGGATCAGGGTTTTCATGGAATGGATTAAATTTTATGGTCCACTAATTACACGGATTGGCACGGATCTACCTGTCGTCAGCCAGGTTTTCTCGGAAATAATAAAACTCTTCCGTGGATTTCTGTGAAATCAGTGAAAGACTATTTTTACAAACCGGGTTTCTTACATAATGGCGTATACACAGGTAACTTCATCAAAGCTAATGGTTTTTGCTCTTAAAAACCGTTGTTTTTGTTAAAGAGTGTAATATTTTGGCTAAATAGTGTAAGTGATCAAGGCTTATCTCCACCAAATTTGTAGTACATGTTTCGATTGATTTGCCCCTGATTCACCTTGGCCTTCCTGCTGAGATGAATTTCCGTAGGCTTTGGCCTTGTGTATAAGATAACAGATATAATGCAATAACTCAAAATAAACCATGAGACGATTACTGGTAGGATATGATATAGGAAGTTCATCCGTCAAGACCACCTTACTGGATGCCGATACGGGCAGGGGAGTGGCGTCAGCAGGCTTGCCCAAAGTAGAGATGTCCATTTATGCCCCACAGAAGGATTGGGCCGAACAGGACCCGATGATGTGGTGGCGATATGTGGTAGAAACCACCAAGTCGGTGGTGCAAAAAGGAGAGGTGAGGTCCAATGAACTCAAAGGCATAGGGATTTCCTATCAAATGCATGGATTGGTAATGGTGGATCACAACCAAGAAGTGATCAGGCCGGCAATAATCTGGTGCGACAGTAGGGCTGTTGGTATCGGAAATAAGGCCTTTACAGATTTGGGGGCGGATTTTTGTCTATCCAATTTATTGAATTCTCCTGGTAATTTTACTGCTTCTAAGCTGAAGTGGGTGAAGGAAAACGAGCCGGAGAATTATGAGAAGATCCATAAGGTGATGTTGCCCGGTGATTTTATAGCGATGAAATTGACCGGAGAAATTTTTACTTCGGAAACCGGTTTGTCTGAGGGGGTCTTTTGGGATTTTAAGAAAAACGGTTTAAGTACAGAACTCTTAAGATATTACGGAATTGATCAAAGCCTATTGGCTGATAGCAGGCCATCTTTTTCAGTTTCAGGAGAGGTCAGTGCCCAGGTAGCTTCACTTTTGGGTATTGATGCGGGGGTGCCAATCACCTATCGTGCAGGAGACCAACCTAACAATGCCTTTTCCCTTAATGTACTTGAAACCGGGGAATTGGCTACTACCGCAGGGACTTCAGGGACTGTTTATGGTGTAAGTAACAGGCCCGTCTATGATCCCCAATCCAGGGTAAATACTTTTCTCCACGTCAATCATCAGGCGAGTGACCCGCATTATGGGGTGTTACTTTGTGTAAATGGTACGGGGATTCTGAACAGTTGGTTGAGAAAACTGCTTGATGGGCAGTCTTTGGGCTATGAAGAGATGAATAGCCTGGGGGCTGAAGTACCGGTAGGAGCAGAAGACTTGAGTTTTATCCCGTTTGGGAATGGTGTGGAAAGGATCATGGAAAACAAGCCTGTGGGGGCTCACCTAAGCGGCTTGAATCTGTTGAAGCACGACAAAAGGCATGTGATCAGGGCAGCTCAGGAAGGGATTGTCAGTGCCCTGACTTTTGGGTTTAACGTGATGAAAAACATGGGACTGCAGCTGAATACGGTGAAAGCAGGTAGGGCCAACATGTTTTTAAGCCCGTTATTCAGAGAAGCCTTTGTGAACATGAATGAAGTCAATCTTGAATTTTATGATACTGACGGTTCCCAAGGAGCAGCAAGAGGAGCTGGAGTGGGAGCGGGAATTTATGCCCATCCAGGCGAGGCCTTTGTAGGCCTGGAAAAAGTAGCTTCCTTCGAACCTGATCCACAACTGGTGACAGCCTATAAGGAGGTTTACAGTGCTTGGTTGGATAGTTTGGAGAAGATTAAATGAGGGCGTTTAAAGGATATTTTCCACGGATTTCCGCAGGTCGTGCAGATGAGATTGCGGTGTGCAAAATGTTAAACTGGAGAATTGAAAGGAAATAATATGAGAAAAAAAGCTCCATAAGTAACTATGATTTCTGGCGGAGAAATTATAATTACCGAGTATCATCGAGGAATTACCTAGGGACTATTTGCAGAATATGTTATAGATTGGTTTGGATGGCCCTTGGTGAGGCTGGTTTTAAGGAAATTGAGCAGGCCGTTTAGAAAATGAGCTAGCTCGCGTTGTGGAACAGCGAGATCCGCTCATTTTTAGGCCGGAACAATTTTCTTAAAATTAAATTGGGATAAAAGATTTCTATGCTAAAGATAAATTGACATTCCCAATTTAAAAGCCGTACCACAGGCCTAGATTTTTGGTCCTTTTCATCAATGGAAAAGGACAGAAGAAACAATCAAAAACAAAATATAGCTAAATGCAAAATAACGAATAGTCATATTCTAAATAACCAAAATCAATACAAAAAAATGTCAAAGACCTATTTCCCAAGCGTAGATAAAGTGAAGTACGAAGGCCGTGATTCCAAGAATCCTTTTGCCTTTAAATTTTATGATGAAAACCGAGTGGTGGCCGGTAAAACGATGAAAGATCATTTCAAGTTTGCCATTGCTTATTGGCATTCCTTTAATGGTTCCGGGGATGATCCATTTGGTCCAGGTACCCGCAATTATGAATGGGACAAGTCAGCTGATGCCCTGCAGCGTGCCAAGGACAAGATGGATGCTGCCTTTGAATTCATTACCAAAATAGGAGCTCCATACTATTGTTTTCACGATGTGGACTTGATCGATGAGGGAGCCTCTATCGAAGAGTACGAAAGCAGAATGAAGGCCATTACCGCTTATGCAAAACAAAAGCAGGAAGAGACCGGAGTGAAGTTGCTTTGGGGAACGGCCAATGTTTTCAGCAATCCACGCTATATGAACGGGGCTTCTACCAATCCTGATTTTAACGTGGTTTCCTGGGCTGCTACCCAAGTGAAAAATTCCATCGATGCGACCATTGCTTTAGGCGGGGAAAATTATGTGTTCTGGGGTGGCCGAGAAGGCTACATGTCCCTGTTGAATACCGATATGAAGCGGGAAACGGAGCATCTAGCCCAATTTCTGACCATGGCCAGGGACTATGCGCGTAAGAATGGCTTTAAAGGTAACTTCCTGATTGAACCTAAGCCGATGGAACCTACCAAACACCAGTATGATTATGACGCGGCTACGGTGGTAGGCTTTCTTCGGCACTATGGCTTGGACAAGGATTTCAAGTTAAACATTGAAGTAAACCACGCTACGCTTGCCGGCCATACTTTCCAGCATGAGCTGCAGGTAGCAGCAGATGCGGGAATGTTGGGAAGTATTGATGCCAACAGAGGAGATTACCAAAACGGTTGGGATACGGATCAGTTTGCCCTTAACCTCCAGGAATTGACCGAGTCACTGTTGGTGATCCTGGAAGCAGGAGGAATCCAAGGTGGAGGAGTGAACTTTGATGCGAAGGTGCGCAGGAATTCAACGGACCTCGATGACCTGTTCCATGCCCATATCGGAAGTATGGATGCATTTGCAAGGGCATTATTGATTGCCAACGATATTTTGGAAAAATCGGAGTACAAGGCGTTGAGAAAAGCCCGCTATGCTTCATTTGATGAAGGAAAAGGACAGGAGTTTGAAGCAGGAAAGCTGACCTTAGAGGATTTGAGGGCCCATGCACTGTCCAATGGCGAGCCAAGCTTGACCAGCGGCAAACAGGAAATGTATGAGAATATCCTTAACCAGTATATTTAAGGTAAACGACATATCTTTACGAAGTTAAACAAAAAACGAGGTGAATCTTCACCTCGTTTTTTGTTTTGGTACTCAAGCCATCTTGAGTTTGTTGCTTACTGCGAAAATAAGGTGACTTTTTCTAATGTTTGGACTGCTTTGATGGCCTGTTTGCGTGGGATGTTGTACTGATATTCCTTCAGCAGGACAAGGTTATGGAAATCGCCGTCCCTTTCTTCCTTTTCGAAAGAGGCAAGGTCATTGGAAAAGCAGATGATCTCGGTAATGGTCTGGTACAGTGGTAAAAGACTTTTATGGTGGAACAGTTCAGGGGGGAAGTCATGTCCATCAAGGTAGCCCAGTAGCTCAACGGCAATTCCTGCGCCCAAACAATGTTTGAGTTGTTGAACGTATTTAAGAATGCTGGGCTGCTTATTTCTTGCCAAATTTTTGGCCTCCCAAAGGCCAGCTTTAAGGAATTTTCCAATATATCGGGCAAGCTTTGTTCCTAGCCTCTTTTCCCTTGACCGGTCCCTAAACCATCCCCAGTGGAGTTGCCTATACGTTTCGGGTATTGCTGTATTCCCAGTTATTATATTGCCTTTCCCTATCTGTTGGTTAAACTGAGTAAGGTATTTCCAGAAGATGATCCGATCCTTCCCTTTATAGGAATCGGCCTTGTCATCAAGATAAAATAGAATGAGAAAAAGCCTCGTAATCTGTTCCAGTTCCTCTTTTCTCGCATTAGGGAAAAGGCGTGCGGCAAACATGTTCTGTTTTTGCAAACGGCATCTCTTTAAATCATTTTTATTCATAAAAAGTCCAGTTTTGTTTGAATACTTACAATTGGTAAATTTTGAGTAAGATTATGGAGTCAAGAAAAATTTTTTTAAGAAAAAATAAATTTTGTGACTTATATGTGACTAGAAAAAGAAAACTCCTTGTAATCAGTTGTAAGTCACTGGTTTACAA
Source organism: Echinicola sediminis (assembly GCF_054777495.1). Lineage (NCBI taxonomy): Bacteria > Pseudomonadati > Bacteroidota > Cytophagia > Cytophagales > Cyclobacteriaceae > Echinicola > Echinicola sediminis. The sequence continues at coordinate 26,084 of NZ_BAAHAP010000047.1, forward strand.
GGAGCTAAGTGGAGCTGCAGGGATTCGAACCCTGGTCCAGATAGGGAAACACTGTACCGTCTACATGTTTAGTCACCTGTTAGGTTTTCGTCTCAGGGCTGCTGGATGACACAGCTACCGTAGAGCTTAGCTATTTGAGTTTCGCACCGGATTAATAGCATCTTCGGCACTAGTCCTGGCAAGTCGACACCCCAAGATCAGCTCTGCCAAGTCAGAGAGCTGCGGGATGTGGCCGGGGAATTACTATCGTAACTCAACCCTTTAAGCAGTATCAGTCCCTATTGGGTCTGATTAGGCAGCCATGGCGTAATTAGATTCGCCAATTATAGTTCGCATGAATTATTCACGGACGTACATGCTCCACCCGACATGCGAGCCCAGTCTTCACACCTACTGTCAAAACCGGTCAGCCCCATTTCCTAAAGATGACAAAAGTAATACAAAATTCGTTCCCATTAAAATGATTTTTAGGCTCAAATAGGACAAAGACAGGTGTTTTTTCAAACATCCTGCCTTTGAGAAACATAACCCAAAAATTAATTCAATTGGAACTTGATCGGTAATCTCATTTTTACCCTTACCGGCCGGCCACCTTGGAGTCCGGGCTTCCAGTTGGGGGCTTTCTTTAAGACCCTTATTGCCTCTTCACTACAACCTCCATCCACCCCCCTTAAGATTTCCACATCTTGAATGGACCCGTCGGTATTCACCACAAATACCAGGTATACCGTCCCTTGAATCCCCATCCTTCTGGCCTGGCTGGGATATTTGAGGTTATCGTAGAGAAACTTTCCCCAAGCCTTCAAACCACCGGGGAATTCCGGCATCTTTTCGGCAAAATCTACAATTTCATCAGCCTTGTCCACGATAGGTGGGGTATTATCAAAGGCAATGTCTTCTATTGAGGCGTTTTCAGGAAGGTTTATATCAAAATCAAGGTCCAAATTATCAAGGATTTCTTCTTCATTGGGGACTTCCTCTACTTCTGGTTGCTCTATTTTCGGGGGAGGAGGGAGCTTTTGGACGGTTACGGGGATATCCAATATATCCGGAAAGTCATTGGTGTCCTTTTCAAGATCTTTGGGGACAATAGTCGAATAGGACTTGAATTCAAAGGCTGCCAATACCAGACTTAGGCTGATCAATAGGCCGATGTTCAAGAAAAGCCCATACTTTCGACTCAAGTCAGCTTTCGGTGTTTTTTTAGCTTCCATAAACAGTTAGGTTAGTTGAGGGTAAATTTCTAATGGATTCCTTAAAACCACTTTAAAAACGCTTACATCAAAGGACTGCTACGTGTTATCAGTGGTACCTGCAGTTGATCAGATAATTGACTGCATCTATATCGCTTATTACCATATTACTAATATAGAAAAAATTAGTTATAGAACTAAATAAATAGTTATTTAAATTTAAAGCTTCTATATGATTTGTAGTGGCTAAACCTGCTAAAACTTTCAATTACAGGTTTCTTCTGTTTAATTGATTGGAGGTGGATTTTCGGCAAGGCTTTTCAAGGTGGCAAAAGGCATTAGCGGAAAATGGTTGACATTATGAATAGTTTTGGCGGCTAATGCTTAAAGCGACTGTTGGCAAGGCCCCGGGCAGCGCCTCCTTTGTCGTCTTGCCTGCCTGGGCAGACAGGCCCGGGGTTAACCATATAGCCCCCCCCTTTAGGGTGCTCCTGTGATTGTTTTTAATAATGGTTATAGACCTGTAAGGGCAAAACATTAATAACCCTGGGTGCCAACCCAGGGCCAGAAGTGTCTAAGTTATCCGCTTTAGCTGATTTTCCTGTTAATTGTGAAAAATCTTTACCGCTAAAGCAAGGACCTCTTTGAACATTAAGTCATTTAGATCTTCTTAATAACTTAAATTTGTCTACCCATAGTAATCCATATAGAATCAATTTAAATCTATTGATCAATCGGAGAAATAGGGGAATTGCTTATCTAACAAAAAAAACTTTTGGACTGCTATGGGTGGAAAAAGGCTAAACGGATAAGTGGGGAGGTAAGAAAATTTGGTTCTTTATGATTTGTAGTGGCCAGCATTAATAAGGAATAATATCTTATCCAGGCCCTCAAGGAACTCCTCAATTGTATAGATAGATCCGTCTTGCAGATATTGGGTGTTAAGAAAATAAAGGAGAGGGAAGGCAAAAAGGCAGGCTTGTTTGACGGAATACTTAAAAGGATGGTCACTGGCAGGCACAGGGGAGGAGTTTGCCTGCATGAAAGCAGGCTTTAATTTTAGCTCTCTAGATGCGTACTTGTGCGCCGTGGCGTAGCAGTGGGGTGTTTTTTACCTGTAAGAAAAAAGTAGCAAAGGTGATGAGGTGAAAGCTGAAAGTATATTGAGAGCTGTAAATAAGTTTATAACAAAAAAAAAATAGGCTGCCATGTCTGACAGCCTATGTTGTATTTTACAAATCTAAGTTTTCTTAGCTCAGTTTGAACCTGATCGGCAATCTCATTTTTACCCTTACAGGTCGGCCTCTTTGCTTACCAGGAGTCCATGCAGGAGCATTTTTCACTACCCTCATGGCTTCCTCATCACAACCTCCGCCGATACCTCTCAGGATGTCCACGTCTTGGATACTACCATCCGTGTTTACTACGAAGACGACATAAACCGTACCTTCGATACCCATTCTTCGAGCTTGGGTTGGATACTTAAGGTTTTTGCTCAAGTATTTGTTCCATCCTTCCATTCCACCTGGTGGTTGAGGCATGGTTTCTACCACGTCGAAAATCTCCTCGGCTTTTTCTACCACTGGAGCATCTGCGATCACCACTTCTTTGATCACCGTTTCTTCCTGAACATCCACATCGAAGTTTACTTCAATTTTTTCTTCGATCTCTACTTCATCAGGAATCTCCTCAATGATTGGCTGTTCTACCGGTGGCGGTGGTGGTGGTGGTTGTTCGGTAATGGGAATATCCAATAGTTCCTCAAAATCGTCTTCCACTGTTCCCAAGTCCATCAACTCTCCGGTTTCGTAGGTTTTGTACTCGAAAGCAGCCAGTGTAAGACCAACGCTGATCAATAACCCCAAATTCAGGAACATTCCTGACTTTTTGGTCAAATCAGCTTTTGGTGTCTTTTTAGCTTCCATAGGTTAATACTTCAATATAAAGGTTAATAATTCTTTGCTTCATTTTAGCGATAACAATTCTAACCATTTATTTTTATTTATACAAGCTTACTTTTCTTCTTATATAAAATATAAAAACAAATGGTACCTGCCGCACTTCCCGTCAAATTGCCTAGAATGTCTCCATAGTCAAAGGCCCTGTTGGGAACCATCTGCTGTAATACTTCTACTAATATAGCAAAGATCAATCCAAAAACTAAGTAGTTAGTGATAAATATGTTTTTCTTGGATCTAAATTCTTTGCTATTTACCGCCCTGTTCCATAAGAACAGAAGCCCCGCAAACAGACTGAAATGGCCGATTTTGTCCAATCCGACGATTTTACCCGTATCGGGAAGTTTATCTCCGGGAGACAAGGTCAAGACCAGCAGTAAGACCAACCAGAGGATGGCAGGGAGGTATCTTTCGCTAAAATACCTGCCTTTATTCACCTACCAATTCCGCGTATTCTTCCGCTGAAAGCAGGTCCTCAGGCAGATTTTCAAATTTTACTTTGATCATCCATCCCTCTTCATATGGAGATTCATTGACCAGTTCCGGGGAACCCTCCAATTCTTCGTTAAACTCAATAATCTCTCCTTCCAAGGGCATGAAAAGATCAGAAACAGTCTTTACTGCTTCTACAGTACCAAACACTTCTCCACTCTCAATAGTTTCGCCGACAGTCTCCACTTCTACGTAAACAATGTCGCCCAACTCCCTTTGGGCAAATTCTGTAATGCCAATGGTTGCGGTGTCTCCGTCAATCATGACCCATTCGTGGTCTTTAGTGTACTTTAATTCTTTTGGGAAGTCCATATGCTATATTTAGGATTAAATCAAAGCCAAAAATACAAGCTTTCATGAAATCTAAAAACCTATTGGCCTAAATTAAATCTCAATTGTCCGCCAAATGCAGTGGAACTTCTTCTAAAGGCTGTGGAAATCCTCGGGTCATTCACCATTCGGTCGAAATACATCGTGATTTTGAGGTTTTGGTTGATGATATAGCCTACTGTTGGACGGATTTGCAGGTTCAAATTTCCACTGGTGACCGTGCTGCCTTGCTCTGTTTTCCGCTGCAGGGTTTGGGTGTCCACGATACTTGTGCTGATCCGGATCTCAAGGTCATTGTCCAAGACCTCCTGACGGCCCTGGACCTTAAAGGGGATTTTTACCCCTGACTTGGTATAGCCCAGATCAAACCTGAAATCATGGCTGCTCTGCTCTGTCACTTGGGCATTGGAGAAATTCAGGCCTACATTCCTCTCGGTATTGTATTCGAAGGAAATGCTCATCCTGTTTTTGGTAAGCACATCTATGCCCACCAATGGAGCAAAACGCTCGGATAAGACCACCTGATTAAAGATAAATACGGGGATGTAACTGCCAAATTCATCCGTTATGCTTGCCATAGGATAGTTTTGCAGGGAGTTGTACAGTTCCAGTCCCGACTGATAAAGCAGCGAATTGGAAAAATTACTCACATCATAGGCAGAGGTGTAATTGTGGGTCAGGTTGATCGAACTAAAATGCTCCTGGAATACCGGGATCCTGGATAAGCCCCTGTATTCCAAACGCCAATTGGGCAAAGGGAATTTAGGGAAAGGGCTGAGTTTAACTTCCTCTGCTGATTGGCCAGAGTAAGCTGCAAGGAAGGCCGGAACCAGCACATCCTGTCCATTGAGTTCGTACTCTCCGCCAGGGTTTTGTGCCTCCAATCTCGTTTTTATTATTGATCGGTACCTTTCGAAGTCACGGAACAGTGGAGAGTTATTATCCGCATCATCTTTGGCAAAGGCCGTTTTGATCATGTTATAGCTGATATTGTAGGCACCTAACCTGTTGGGGTTAATGGAAACGTAGTTTTCACTCGTGGCATCTTCTCTTCTGAAGATCTCCGCATACTGGCCCGTTTCCCTCTTTCTCATGTCCAATGTAATCCGCAGGTCTTTTATGGGTTCAATGATCGCATTGATCTGCAGGTTTTTGGATTGGTTCTGACGGAAGGTTTGGGTCAGTTCATTGCTTGGAGCCATTAGCCCTTGGTTGGCCAGGTCATAGCGTATATCGCTGCTTTGACTGCCAAATATAAAACCAAGACCGGGGTTCATAAAGCTCCTGTCCAAACCGAAAAGCCCGGTGTTTTCCATATAACCCGGTAGGAATGTGCCCTCGGTGATATTGTACCTACCGGTGATTTCCTTCACCATCATGGCAAATTTGAGCAGCCCGTTGAAAACCCCATCTGTATTGATGGAATCCTGGGCATCACTTGACCTTCTTCCCGGTATTGTCGGACGTTTCGGTGCATTTAGGGCTTTGAGTTTGTTGACTTTATTATAAAGTTTGATCAGGTCAAGTTTTCCGTTGAAAGCACGGTCCCGGGTATTTTGGAGTACATTTCCCAAAGTGTCTTTTTGCCCAATGGAACCGGTCAGCCAGCTGTAGGTGGCCTCGTACCTTATATCGGCACTGACCCAATCCAAGAAAGGGATTTTATCTGTAGGGATGCGGTAATTGGCGACCAAGGAATGGTTATAATTGGTGGTCCGTCCAAAGTCTTTAAAGTTATTTCTTACGGAATCCTGCTTGGCCTCAGTGTCCAGATCCCCTTCAGGTTCGTCCACTATGGCGTTTACCCGGGCGGTATAATCCACACTGAGGTTTTTGGTGAGGTCCCAATTAAGGCTGTAGAACCTGTTGATATAAAAACTTTTCTGGAAAAGCGGATCCACCCCGTTTGTGCCCAGTTGGTCATTTCTGTATTGGGTCCTCATAAAGCGCCTATCCACATCCACCCTGGCGGTTACCAGGCTAGGGGCAAGGTTAAGGTTGAAGTCCTTGATCAGTTGTAAATAGGGGCTCTCCAAAAGTTCCCAGTTTTTGAAAGGTTCCACCACCATAGGGCTGGGTTGATAGCTATAAGTGATGTTTCCTTTATAGGTTTCAAAAGTATAGTCTTCGGTATTGATATTACTTTGTTTTACCAATCCATAAGCGTAAGAGAAGGAAAAGTTGGACAGGTCATACAGCCTGTTTTTCTCATTATCCTCTTTTTTTATCTTCTTGACATTGGTAAAGCTGATATTTCTTCGTTTTACTTGGTCGAGCACCAAGTCCTTATAAGCTTCCCGTTCGGCATCGGTCCTGAATTTGGAAAGGGCCAGATCAAAAGGAACGTCCGGGTTTAGTGGATCAAACTGAGGTTTGGTCTGGGCATTTTCCATGCTCACATACATAGGAATGCTTACCCTGAGCCCTTCAGGGAGCAATCTGTCCAGCTGGACATTGGCAGAAATATCGTATTGGGTGGTGGATTCTCTGGACCGCTGTGACAGCCTGGTTTCCAATCCTCCAAAACCAAAAGTATTGTGCCTTATGGTGGAGGAAATGGTCGCCACATCGGCTATTTGAGCATTAAGGCGGGCATTTGCAGCCCATCCAGATGACTTGTTGAAGTCAACTACCCTGAGCTCATTGGCCCATACACAGACCGACCTACTGGCACTTCCGGTGGAGGAGGGATTTCTTACCCCGATCATGAGCCCTTGAATAAAATTCAATTCCGGTCTACCAACCACGGTCACCTTATATTGCCTGACCTGCGCAGTGTAAGGGAGGTTTTGGGGAGACTGGCTATTGTCCCTTTCGGATTTGACCCCTACGATTTCATCGATGGCAATGTCAATCTCATTGGCTTCTGGCCAGATTTGACGCGGATCCCTGGTGCCTGGAGGGGTGATGTTAAGCGGAACTTCTATTTCGTAATAGTTGTCCGTATAGTCGGTGCCCAGCCTCAAAAATGCTGAGAGCTCCCCATCAGTAGCGTCTTCGCTGTCTGCATGGAAAAACATCTTAAGCCTTCCGTACTGTACCAGATCGAGGTTGGCGTTTTTAAAGACAGCCCTGGCATCACGGCTTTGCAAGTTATCGATACATAGCCGAAGCGATTGTTCATTCAGCCTTCTCTCTACGGTGGAAGTATTGTCCCGGTCCCGGATAATGCCGGGAGGAAGCACATAGGGGCTTTGGTCGGTGTCTCCTTGGCTGTTTTCCTCAATATTTACCACCCCTACGGTGAGATTGGACAGGTCAGGCTCCGGAACTTCAAAAAGCCCCCTTTCATAAAGCGATTCCTGGAAAGTCCTCCATTGACTGCCGACCATTTGGAACTTGGCCATCCTCAGGACCACCGGCTGCTCAAAATCCGTCAGATAGGTTCTGATAAACCTTAATGACTTGAAGCCAGAAATATCCCCCTGTACATTGTCCGGCTGCCGAACTGGAATTCTAAAAAGGTACCAATTGACTTCATCCCCGTTTTCATTATGGGTGACCTTGTCGACGATATTGTTTTGTCCCACCACCAAATTGTCAGGTCGTAGATCTATTTCATATTCATAATAGTTCTCTGTTTCATTGATGGTATTGTCATTGTTCAGGTCTTCATTGTCCGGCTTGTTTGATCCGGAGGCGGTATAGGGCAGGCTGGAGTCAGTATTGATCGGGGTATTGTTTTCCAGGCCGTTAAATCGCTTATACCTTTCCAGAATTTTGATGTTGTTTTGGTCCAGGTCACTTCCCAGATAGTATTGGAATTTGTCTGCCGAAGGATCGCTTTCAATGTCCTCATAAACATCCGCATCCACATTCAATCGGTTAAGGAAGCGGTCTGCAAAATAAGTTGCCTCTTGCGCACTGCTAAGGCCGTCCAAGCCGACATCTTGGTTGGGACGCGCTTCAGGCGAATTGTCAAAGCCCGGTGTAAGGTACTGCTGCTGGGTCACCCGTCCCCATTCATTTTCGGAGGTACCGCTTAAATCCCCATCTGCAGGTAGACCGTTTTCAAAGGCGTGCCGACTGTCTTTCATCAGATCCTCCGACACTTCCCCCAAATTGATCATTAGCTTCCCACCAGTGGTGTTGTTCTCGTTGAAAACACCGTCCAAAACACGCCCGTTTTCTCCTGAAATAAACGGATCCATCAACCAGAATTCAATGTATTCGATGTTCGTCCGGTCAAAGTCAACGTCAGAGGTAATTGCCCGGGTAATGCCCCCGTAATTTTCTTTAGGGTTGGGGAGCAGGCCTCTCCGGTCAAGGTTTGGGTTGTAATTGTACATGCCCCTTTCATGGGGGAAATAGGCCATTTCAAACAAAGGCTCAGGGGTGATGATCACATCCCTGTCCCGCTGAGGGAAGATTTCCTGAGGAATGACCCTTCTTACATAGTGGTTACGTCGGTCTTCGGCCGTGATATTGTCAGGGACTCCCTGTCCGCTTTCCCGATAAAAGACGTTGTCAATATTGTACCATGCCAATCGCGCCCTTCTGTAGGCATTTCCCAGGCGGTCTTCCGTCTGCATGCTTAGGTCAAAACGGTTATCATCTGTTCGGGGAGTGGCCGAAAGCTTCCAGTTTTGGGGAGATCCTCCCAGACTAAAAGGCGTAACGGCCGTTTCGAAATCGTCAATATAGGAAGCCCCTTCACCGTTCACTTTATTGGATGTCCCGGGAATAAGATGGGCAAATTCACCGTTGAAGGTGATCAGGGATTTTTCTTTGGTGTCCGTGAAAGGCAGCGCATCGGCTAATTTGGTCAGCCACCTGGATTCGTCGCTATAATTGAGGTCCAGTCCCCAGAGGCTGTTCTTGATGGTTTCACTTCCTGTACTGATGCGGGTAATGTTGGGCCGCTCATTCAAGTAGAGAAATGTACCGCCAAGGCTGAGGTTATCGTTGAACAGGTAATCAAAACGGGTGCCCAGCAGGCTTCGGGTCTGGAAGGAGACCAAATCCGCCTTTTCAAAACTGATGGAGATCCGTTTGCCGGAGGATAGGATGCCCTCATTGATAATCACCACCCGGCCAATATTGTAATCCACCGTATAATCCACACCTTCGGTCAAAGGGATATTGCCAGCGGTGACCAGCACCGATCCTTCAGAAATGTTTAGCCCTGGCAGCATGATCTCAGAAGCGGATCCTGCTGTCAGACTTCCTTTCAGGTAGTACTTGTTCAGCCTGGTGACCAGTTCCGCATCGGCTTTTGTGGTGCGGTAAAGGGTGTCGTAAACAAACTTGTTTTTCAGGCTTTCTTCATTGGGAAGAAACTTGTTTTCCAGTGTCTGCCCAAAGGGCTCCAGCACAGGAAAAATCAGCATGCCCTTTTCGGGAAGTATGGTCAAGCCTGAGACAAAATCAAAGTTCCCATCTGGCTGAGGGTCATTTTGGGGGTTAAGCTTATCCAGCCCCATCAGCCTGATCAGAGGGACATCTTTGACCTGCTCACCCTCCAAAAGGCTGGGGTTGTCCAATCCGGTGCGGTCGTCCCGGTAAATTACCTGTAGTTGAAAACCTTCTTTCTGGATCTGGTTAGCATTAAAATTATAGACGTTTTTCATCATCAGGTCCCAAGTAGGAACCCGGACATTGATCCTGGCAGGTCTAAGTAATTTGAGGAACAGCACCTCGGATTCAGGACGGTCCTGGTAGTCCTCGGACATTTCACCGACCTTGTAGGATTGCCCGTTATAAGTATATTCAAAGGAGACGGCGACCACTTCATCGTTCTGCAATTTCCTGTTGAGGCTCAGGTAACCTAATTCTTTGTGGAAGGTATATTCATTTGGTGCCAGTTTTCTGGCTCCATTGACCTGTTCGAAATCGGTGCCTTTGACCAGGTTCAGATCCTGTTCCAAAGCAGTGGAGGCATTGTCGTAAGGCCTGAAAGAGGGGTTGGAGGTAATACTTTGATAGAGTAAATTGGCTCCGTTGGCAGCTGGACTTCCTGTTACTCCACTACCAATATTGGGGTTTTCGGGACGGTAAATCCGCTGGCCTTCACCAAGGTCCATAAAGGCCACAAAGTTCCGCAGGGTCTCGGTATTGTTCGCCCTGTTCATGATATATACTTCCACCCGAGTGATATTCACTCCTGAAAGCACCTGTGGCAATCCCCTTAACCATCTTTCGTAGTTTTCCCTGAAAAAATGCGACAGGAAGAAGTGCCGGTTATCATCATATTCTGAAGCCCTTATTTCAAAAGGCCTTCCTTGTCCTCCTCCTTCAATGACTATTTCATCCCTTCTGCCACGTTGGGTAGAGGCCACAGCGGTCATAAAGAGCTTTCCAAACTGCATTTGGGTTTTGACGCCGAAGAGATTTTGGGCTCCCTGGATCAGGCTGTTTTGTACCGGCATGCTCACATTGCCGATTTCCACACTTTTGACAATGTCTTCTTCAAAGCCTCTGTACTCCACTTTCAACTGGTTTTCAAAGTCAAAGGAGTTATTGCTGTCAAAGTTGGCATTGATCTGCATTTTCTGACCAAGACTTCCGTTGACGCTCATCTGGATTTGCTGGTCAAAGTTAAATCCTCCATTACGCTGCTGTCGAATGGGAATAGAAGGGTTGTCTATTCTTCTGAATATCCCTCCGAAGTCCAGGTTGACATAGCCCGTAGGAATGATGTTGATCTCACTTCCTCCAAAGAGCCTGTCGAATGTAGGGCTCATCGTAATCGGTGGTATCAAGCTCCTACTGCTGACCGCACTTTCTCCATAAAGGCCTCTGGACCGGTTTCTCCAATATTCCTGTCTCATTTTCAACTCCTGGATCCTGGAAAAATCCTCAAAGTTATAGAAGTACCCGGGTGAGGTATCGGTAGAATCCAATTGGTCATATACCTTATACTGGATGGTGGTGTCTATCTGAACCTTCACCTGCCTTTCTTGCGGGCCCTCATAATAAAAAGGAGACCTTTTCTGGATCAGCGGATTTTGTCTCGGATACAGGGGGGAAGTGCGGTAGCTGTCCCAAAGCAAAAAGGAAGGCAGCTTCCTCCTTTTTTCCAATGAATCCAGCTCATTGGGAATGGTATCGTTGGAGGCAGTTTGTCCAATTGCTTCTGTGGAGAGAAAAAAAAAGGGTACTAACAACAAAACTGTTGTTATATAAAAGAGAGCTGGTTTATTGTTCGAAAAAAAATGTGAATTCGTTATAGTCAAGCTGCCTATAAATTAAGTTGACCTTAAAGATGCTTTAATTAATTCTTCCAACGAAATTTCCGTACTGCTTTTTTTCAAAATGGCAGTTATATTTTTCTCTGCTACGGCCTTTGTAAAACCGAGTGTGATAAGAGCCTGAATGGCTTCGTCCTTGATGGCATGGTGCTGGTTTAAAAAGCCTGTTTGGCTTGTCGCCCCGCTGATTAAATTGTCTTTTTGGATTTTGTCTTTGAGTTCCAAAACAATCCTTTGGGCAGTTTTTGCACCGATTCCTTTTACGCGCTGAATGGTTTTGTGGTCCTCTTGAACTATGGAAGCCTGGATTTCTTCCACATTCAATGAGGAGAGGATCATTAAGGCCGTATTGGGGCCAACGCCACTTATAGAAATCAACTGGAGAAACAGTTTTTTTTCTGTGTCCTCCCTGAAACCGTACAAGGTGTGCGCATCCTCTTTGATATGAAGATGGGTGAGGAGCGTGACCAGCTCCTCATCCTTTATTTTGGAAAATGTACCCAGTGATATCTTGACATGGTAACCGATGCCATTTACTTCGATGATCACATAAGTAGGGTCCTTAAATACCAGTTTTCCTTTTAGGTAATCAATCATGTTTTTTGTGATTTTGAGCATCCACCACCGCTATGGCGACCATGTTGACGATTTCTCGGATGGAACTTCCCAATTGTAGAATATGGACGGGTTTGTTCATGCCAAGCAACACAGGGCCGATGGCTTCCGAATTTCCTATACCGGCCACCAATTTGTAGGCGATATTTCCTGAACTCAAGTTAGGGAAAATAAGGGTATTGGCTTTTTTGTCTGCCAGTGCACTGAACGGATAGGTTTCCTTTTGAATCACCTCGCTCAAGGCAACATTACCCTGCATTTCCCCTTCTATGACCAGCTCAGGGAATTTTGCTTTGGCTTTAGCAGTGGCCAGAGCGGTTTTGGTAGGGGTATTTCCTTTGGCAGAACCGAAATTGGAGTAGGAGAGGACTGCTATCCTTGGTTCCAGGTCAAAGAAACGTACAGCCTCGGCAGTCAGTCCTATGATCTCGACAAGCTGATCTGCTGTTGGATTGACGTTGACGGTGGTATCTGCGAAGAAAAATGGACCTTTATCGGAATTCATGATATACATACCGGCGACCCTGTCCACGTCCTTTTTGACCCCAATCACATGCAGTGCGGGTAAAATCGTCTTGGGATAATCCTTGGTCAATCCGGAAATCAGGGCATCTGCCTCACCAAGGTGTACCATCATGGCTCCGAAGTAGTTTCGGTCGCGCATGAGCTTTTGGCCTTCCTGCGGGGTCATGCCTTTTCTTTTCCGCTTGTCATAGAGAATGCTGCCGTACCTCTCCAGTCTTTCTTGATCCTCATAAGGGTCAATGATGGACACGTTGCCCAGTTCCAGTGAGTTTTCGGCGATCAAAGACAAGATGGTTTCCCGGTTACCTAGTAGAATAGGCTCACCGATTTTTTCATCCAAAATGATTTGGGCGGCCTTGAGTATTTTACGGTTGTCCGCTTCTGCAAAGACCACTTTCTTAGGATTCTTTTTGGCCCTGGAGATTACCCTTGACATCAGGCGCTGATCAATACCGATCCTTTCCTGCAGTTCAAGTTCATAAGCATCCCAGTCCAGTATGGGGTTTTGGGCCACCCCGGACTCCATGGCCGCTCTGGCCACCGCAGGAGCAATAGTAGTAATCAGTCGTGGATCCAAAGGCTTAGGAATAAGGTACTTCCTTCCGAATCCCAGCTGATCATCGCCATAGGCTTTGTTGACAATGTCCGGAACAGGTTCTTTGGCCAATTTGGCAATGGCTTGGGCTGCGGCAAGTTTCATTTCCTCATTGATGGCTGTAGCCCTAACATCCAAGGCTCCTCTGAAAATATAGGGGAAACCCAGTACATTATTGACCTGGTTAGGGTAGTCTGATCTGCCGGTGGCCATGATCAGGTCTTCGCGTGCCTCGGTGGCCAGTTCATAGGGGATTTCCGGGTTGGGATTGGCCAAGGCAAAAACAATGGGGTTGGGGGCCATTTTTTTGATCATTTCAGGAGTGACCACGTTGCCGGCTGAAAGTCCTAAAAAGACATCCGCACCATCCAGAGCTTCTGTCAGCGTGGATTTGTCGGTACCCCTGTAGACAAATTCATTTTTGATATCATCCAGGTCATCGCGGTCTGCCCGGATGATCCCTTCTTTGTCACACATGATCAGGTTTTCCCGCTTTACGCCTAAAGACATGTAAAAGCGTGTACAGGAAACCGCAGAGGCGCCGGCACCATTGACTACCAGGCGGATATCTTCTATGTTTTTTTCTACAATTTCCAGGGCATTGAGTAGAGCTGCCCCCGAAATGATGGCAGTGCCATGCTGGTCATCGTGCATGACCGGTATTTTCATTTCTTTCTTCAGGGTCTGCTCGATGACAAAGCACTCCGGAGCTTTTATATCCTCCAGGTTAACCCCGCCAAAAGTAGGCTCCAGTGATTTGATGATCTGGATCAGTTTTTCAGGGTCTTTTTCATCTATTTCAATGTCAAAGACATCGATGCCTGCAAACTTTTTAAACAATACTCCCTTGCCCTCCATGACCGGCTTGCCGGCTTCAGGTCCAATATCTCCTAAACCTAGGACAGCTGTTCCGTTAGAAATTACGGCAACTAAGTTCCCTTTTGCAGTATACTTATAGACATTCTCCTTTTGGGCTGCAATTTCCAAGCATGGTTCCGCCACACCGGGGGAATAGGCTAGGGCCAGATCGAGCTGACTGGATAAAGGCTTGGTGGGGACAACTTCAATTTTTCCGGGACTCCCTTGGGTATGGTATCCCAATGCGTCCTCTTTTCTGATTTTAATTGCCATATAAAGTTATAATTTGGATATGATGTGTTTGCCCTTAAGGAAGCTCGGTGGCAAGCAAAATGGCTTCGATTTCCCTTAAGGCTGATTTGTGGGTTTCATTGGGGTAATACAGAAAACCTTCCAAATAATATAGTTTCCCTTCTTTTTCGTTGACGACCACATAGGATATAAAAGAGCCACCCATGCTGATGTTATTGGTCTTCCATTGCCCGCGCATCTCCACGGCATAGTGGTCGTCCACTTTGATATCCCTAAATGAAGGAGGCAGTTGGGTTTCCGTTTTTATAAAAGAGTTGGGATTGGAAGGATCTCCGAATATCCTGGATTTAAGAATGGAGTCCCTGAGTGAAATGATGTTTTCCGGAAATACCTGTTCCTCGGATACATAATCCGTCTCATAAAAGAAAAGGCTGATGTCAGCTCTTTGGGTACTCGGGGTAGGTTGGCGCGCCCAAAGGAAATTGTCTTCCTCCTTGACAAACTGGTAGGAGGCAGGCACTTTAAGGTTGATGTTCAGCAGTTCTTTGGCCTTGGTTTCGATGGCTCCGTTTCTCCTGTTAAACAGTACTTCTGCAAGCCGGTTTCTTTCCCTGACTTCAAACAGGTTTTGTAACCTTTCCTTGTTATTCCTTAAGTTGGAGATAAGCTCCTGCTCATTATTGCCAAAGAGGTAAATGACCTCTTGGCCCTGGGCAAACTCATCCTCATTTCTGAGCATAAAAAGTGACTTGTCTTCTTTGGCTTTTTCTTTGGACTGGGAGCTGAACAGGGCACTGATCTGCCTGCTGCCCGGTTTCTTGTCATCAAAGGTGGTGACATAAATGATATTATAGGCCATTTTTAAAATACGGGTCATGGCCCTGGGATCCACTTTGCGGATATCAAAAATAGCCTCATCTCTGACCAGGCCCTTGATATTTTCTTCAAAGACGCCTTGCAAGGCTTCGCCTACAGGACCTTGGTACTTTAGGGAGTCAATGACCAGAAGGATTTCCCCTCGGCCGCCCCTTGCTTTGGGTTTGTTGGAACCAGATCCCTTTGTAAGGCTGTCACAGCCCATAATGATGCCGGCAAATAATATGATCAGGCAAAAGGATAAAATGCTTTTCGTTGACATGTTTTGAAAGGGTTTTGTTAAAGCTGATTACAATTTATAAAAATTGCACGGGGCAGAAAAAAAATCAATTAAATTTTTAGTTGAAAAAACGGTTTTATCCAATAATCAATTTTTGACCTGGTTTGATTTTATTGTTGTTCAGCTTATTGAGTCGTTTGATTTGTTCGATACTGACTCCTTCTAATTTTCTTGCAATCAGCCATAAAGAGTCTCCTGGTTGGACAATATAGGTTTTGGGATTTTCCTTAATGTAGGTGGCATCTCGCTGTGCTTGATTGTTATCCGCAATACTTTGATTGAACTGCTTAGCATCCTGGTAAATGGTCAAATACTGGCCGATTTTAATATTGTTGGAGTAAAGACCGTTCCAGTTTTTGATTTCTGTAACTGTAGTACCGTAGCGGCTGGCTATTTTACCTAGTGCATCTCCTCTTCTTACCTTGTAGATAAGCTTCTCGGGGGCATTGGGCTGGGAAACTTCTTCTTCTTTTTGACTGGCCAGCAGTTTTTCATCCCTGATCTGCAGGGAGTCTATGATCCAACCTTTATTAGCCGCCAGATATTCTGCATTGGCTTTAGGCACTCTCAGTGCATGGTTTCCGTGAGGAATTCTTTTGTTGAGAATGGAAGGGTTCAGAAACTCTAGGTCTTCAAGGCACACACCGCTGATGTCGGCGAGCTGTTGGAGGTCCACTTCATGGCCGAATTTAATCTTTTCATGCGCTACAGGGAAGGTACCCTCTTCCAATATCAAATTGTGCTCATCGGCATAGTTGAAAACATACATGATGGCCTGGAACTGAGGGATATATCCCCTGGTTTCCCTTGGGAGCCAATTATAAATGCCCCAAAAAGAATGTTTTCCTCCGGATCTCCGGATGGCTTTCCTTACATTTCCGGGGCCGCAATTATAGGCCGCAAGGGCAAGCTCCCAGTCACCAAACATCCGGTGAAGGGATTTAAGGTATTTGCAGGCCGCTTCGGTGGCCAGTTCTGGATCCATCCTGTCGTCTACATCCCTGGACACATGGAGGTCATAGACCCTGCCGGTGGCTGGCATAAATTGCCAAAGGCCCATGGCACCTACGCGTGATTTGGCCTTGGGATTCAGTCCTGATTCGATGATTGCCAGGTATTTGATTTCTTCGGGCATACCATGACGTCTCAAAGCGTCCTCGAACAGAGGGAAATAGATTTCTTTACGCTCCAAAGTCATTTTGGCGTACTCCCTGTTCCTGACAGTGAAGTAATTGATAAAAGCAAAAATGGTTTCATTCAGCTCAAAAGGCATTCCCGTATCCATGGTATTCACCCTGTCCTTGATTTCACTGTAAGTGAAGTCAGGAATGAATTCATAGTTGTATACAGGTTCTACTAGCTCTTCTTCGGCTGGAATGAAACCACTTTCTTGTTGACCATGAGTGAGGGTAATCAGGACACAGTTTATCAGCAGTGATAAGAGTGTATATAATTTCCAGGTTCTCATGGTTGTATAATATTATTGTTCTTTGATCTTCATTAAATAATCGGCGAAGGCAAACAGCTCCGCTTCTTTAAAGGAGTTGGTGATAACCTGCAGGCCGATAGGTAGGCCTTTGTCATCGCTTCCGTTTGGAACTGAAATAGCCGGAACTCCCGATACAGAGGCCTGTACAGTAAACAGATCCTCCAGATACATTGCTACTGGGTCATCACTATGCTCCCCAAACTTAAACGCTGTAGAGGGGGTAGTTGGCATAACGATGTAATCAAATTTGTTCAAAAGATCTTCTGTGAACTCTTTGATCAGTCTTCTGACCTTCTGTGCTTTGGTAAAATAAGCATCGTAATAGCTGGCGCTCAATACAAAAGTCCCCAACATAATCCTTCGCTTAACCTCTTCTCCAAATCCTTCCGAACGGGTGAGTTTGTACATGCTCTCAAGGTTGTGCGCGTTGGGAGACCTGTACCCATATTTAACGCCATCAAAGCGGGAAAGGTTAGAACTGGCCTCCGCTGTGGTAAGGATATAATAGGTAGGGAGAACGTATTCCAAAAGAGGGAAATCTACCTGTTCTACCTGATGACCTTCTTCCTTAAGTTTATTGAGCACGTCCAAGGTGTGTGCCTTGATTTCCGGCTGAAGGGCTTCAGATTCAATGGTTTCCTTCAGGTAAGCCACCTTGACCGGTTTTTTCAGGTCCAATAACTGGCTATACTGAGGTACCTCTTTCTGGGAAACGGTACTGTCATTTTCATCAGCTCCTGCGATGACTTCCATCACCAGGGCATTGTCTTTGACGTTTCTGGAAAATACACCGATGGTGTCAAAAGAAGAAGCATAGGCAATCAGGCCAAACCTGGATACCCTGGAGTAGGTAGGCTTGATACCCACCAGTCCTGTAAATGCTGCAGGCTGCCTAACCGACCCACCTGTGTCTGTCCCCAGAGAGGTAGTACAAAGGTTTGCCTGTACGGCTACTGCAGATCCTCCTGATGATCCACCAGGCACTCTTTCTTCATCCAGTGCATTGAGCACTTTTCCATGCACGGTATTCTCATTGGAAGACCCCATTCCGAATTCATCGCAATTTAACCTACCGATGATAATGGCATCTTCTTCCAGCAGCTTTTGTACGGCTGTAGCGGTGAATTGGGACTGAAATCCTTCTAAAATTTTACTGGAAGCGTTTACTTCATGGTCGGTATAGCACAAAACATCTTTGATGCCGATGACCATACCTGCCAGTTTTCCCGCTGTTCCTTCCTGTAATTTTTGATCCACTTTTTCGGCTTGCTCCAAAGCAGATTGCTCATAAACTTCAACGAAGGCGTTGAGATGCGCCTTCGTTTCAATGTTTTTAGGAATGAAATAGTGTGCTTTATCGCTTAGATATTTAAGATATTCATCCCTGAAAATTCGTACTCCTTCAAAGTCAAAATCACC
>NZ_BAAHAP010000048.1:0-44134 GCF_054777495.1 Echinicola sediminis
GTGAGCTGATTTTCCTGTTAATTGTGAAAAAATCTTTTCCTACCGATAGCCATCGGTAAAGGGCCTCTTTGAACATCAAGTCATTTAGATCTTCTTAATAATTTAAATTTGTCTACCCATAGCAATCCATATAGAACCATATAAATTCCCTCTAATTCATTGAGTTTTTTTGAACCTATTAAATATTATGTGTATTCGGAATGTTGCACGTAATCAAATCTTATTAGGTTATTGTTGTTTTCTGTTCTTTTATTCAGGTATTGATTTATTCTTAATGTTCTTCATGAATGCTACGCATTTCCATTGATGAAAAGAACCATCCTAAGGAAGCTTTCGGGACTAGGCCACGGAGCCTCCCGTACAGTAGTCGGGACAGGTTCTTCAAATTGAGTGAATTCGTTTTCGATTACGATCAGCTTGCCTCAATTTGATTTTGTGCCATTTGCTGTAGGCTAAAAATGAGTGGATCTCGCTCGTCCACTTCGCGAGCTAACTCATTTTCTTAACGCCTCCATCAACTGTCCCAAAACCGAATGCTCCAAAGGCCTTTAGAAGGATTTCAGTTAAGTATCTTGTTTCATTTCTACTACGTACAAAATTCCGGAAAGTCAAAAAAAATTAATTCGTACTAATTCGTGGACACCTTCTTGATATTTTCGTTGACGGGCATAATTACGGATATTTACCTTAAAATCAATACCTTAAACGATACCAGAATTTTTCTGATATTCAGAAGGGGTTTGCCCGGTACTGGCCTTAAAAATCCTGTTAAATGCCGATTTGGAATTGAACCCACACTCCTCCGCTATGGACATTATCTTCTTATTTCCATGCTCGGGATCCAATAGCCTTCGCTTGATTTCGGCTATCCGATATTCATTGATATAATCATAAAATGGTTTTCCTATCACTTCATTCAACAAGGCAGAAAGTCTATGGGTACTGACTTCTAACATGCCGGATAAATCGGCCAATCCCAAGTTGGCATCCATATAGGGCTGTCTCGCTAGCATAAGCGCATTCAGTTTTTTCACCAACTCCTCATCCTCCTCTGAAACGGGCTGAACCTGCTCTTCCTTCGTTCTAGCTCCCCACCTTTTGATGAGGTAGATCAAAAGGAACATTGCTATCAGTAGACTAGAGAGCCCATAAATCCACGCTGTACTAAATCCCTGACGCGTTACCTTAATGGTCAGCTCCATGGGGTGTTGGTTCCAGATCCCATCATTGTTCGAGGCAAATAGTTTCAAGGTGTAACTTCCAGGGTCCAGTTTACCATAACTTATACCGCTTTCTGCCGCCTCACTAAGCTGCCACTCTTGGTCCACTCCTTCTAGCATCCATTTGAGTTGATTTCTTTTTGGACTGGCGAAAGACATGGCCGACACTTCCAGTTTCAATTGAAAAGTCTTTTCAGGGATTTCGATACTATGTTGGTAAATGTCCCATACTGCCCCCTGCTCCCCTGGCAGATTTGCGAAGGGTTTAATATCCCGTCCATCCACCAACACGCCTGTTACCACAGGCTGGGGCACATGATCATTGCTTTCAAAATGAACAGGATTGAACACATTGACGCCCCCGGTTCCTCCGAAATACATCGTACCATCTTCATCTTTCCAGGCAGCATTTTTCCGGAATTTCCCTTTCAACACCCCATCATATTCCGAATAATTCCAAAACCGTTCACTATCGGGGTCGAATTTAGACAAACCATTATTGGTAGAAATCCATAGAAAACCAAAATCATCCTCCAGTATCCCATTCACCTCATTATCCGGAAGTCCTTCCCTTTCGGTATAGGCCTTAAACCTAAATGAACTTTTTCCCTCTTTATCTTTTTCCTCTATTACCCTATTGAATCCAGCCGTTGAAGTCCCTACCCAAAGCCTTTTCTTGCTATCCTCAAAAAGTACAAATACCTCGTCATTGCTTAGGCTGTTGCTATCCTCAGGATCATGCCTGAAATGCTCAAACCATACACGACCATCCAAATCCTCATGCATAAGATTAAGCCCGTATTCATTTATACCTATCCACACCCTTCCCCTGGAATCCTCAAAAATGGTAAAAACGGAATTCCCGGAAATGCTGCCTTTGACGGTGTCATCTGATTGGTAGTTCTTGAAAATGAAATCTCCGTTTTCATCCATATTGAGTACTGATAGGCCACCAAGCGAGCCTACCAATAGCTGTCCTTTTCGATCTTCGGTAATGGAAGTTACTGAATTGGAAGGCAAGGCATGCTCGGAGTTTTTTTCATAGTGAAAATGTCTCCATGGGGAATCTCCGCTTTGCTTTAAGTTCAGGCCTCCCCCCATGGTTCCCACCCAGAACCTTCCTTTGGAATCCTCAAAAATAGCAGTGACGTATTCCCCACAAATACTATTTCCCTCACAATCGGGGGGGAAATGACGGAATTGGGGATCCTTTAGCGATCCCGCTCTTTGGAGTTTTTCCAATCCATTGTCCCGCGTGCCCAGCCAGAGGTTCTCAGCTCTGTCCCTATAGATATACTGTACAAAACTGTTACTTAGGCCTTTTGGATTGGCGGGATCATATTGCCATTTGACAAAACGTTGCCGGGTCCAGTCATAATAATCCAATCCCTCTTGGGTTCCTATCCACACTACCCCGGTTCCATCATTAAAAATGTCGTAGACATCATTACTGCTCAAGCCGCTTTTTTGGTCGGGATAGCTCAACAAATAGGTAGCTTCACCTCTTTTTGGATCATAGATGCTTACTCCTCCTCCGTAATCTCCTAAAAACAGCCTTCCTTGTCTATCTTCTGAAATTATGCCAAATCCTTGTTTCAGAGGATGGTGAACCTCACTTAACCACTCAAATTTCCCTTGGCTTGGCATAAACCGAAACAGCCCCCTGGTCCCTACTCCCCAGAGCGTTCCGAACCTATCTTCATAAAGCTTGTTGATATCCACAGCATAGGAACGCTCTATCTTTCCGGATTTCCGGCTGTACAGGCTTACCTGTTGGTCATGGCATATCCAAAAGGAATTGGCCCTACTTTCGTAAAAGCTCTCTACTTGCACACCTTCCCATATTTTCTCCAACTTGCTATTGGCAATATCATAGCGAAAACTCCCCTCATCGGTTAAAATCCATAATGACTGCTCCTTGTCCTCGTACAAATGGGTGATAAGCGCAGAACTGAGGTTGGTTTTGATATCAAAGGTATCCTTGAAAACAGCCGATTTACCGGTAAGGGGGTCAAGCGAACACAAACCCGCTGTGGTTCCTACCCAGATTTTTCCTGAAGTCCCCGTAGCCAGCGAATAAATCTTATCACTGCAAATGGAAAGGGAATCGTTCTCATTATGTTTAAATACCCTGAAGCGGTGTCCATCAAAGGCTGTCAGTCCATTTTGGGTGCCCAACCAAAGCATGCCATTGCTGCTTTTTACCATCACCCTGACTTCATTATGGGAAAGCCCATCCACCGTGGTATAATGATGCAAAACTGGATCTATGCCCGAATAAGCACAAAAACTGACCAAAAAAGTAAGTATTGTAAGGAGATTCGCTTTCATTTCGTAAGCAAAAATAAAATTAATCCTCATATTTTTAAAGATATCCTGTTTTCATACCTATTCCCTGGGCTTTTAGTGTGCTGCCCTTCAAAAGGAACAACCCAGCACTTGACCCACTTAATAAGCTCCCCGTTACCTAAACCAACTATCCCCCCTCATCTTACGGTAATGGGTAGGCGTTAACGAGGTATGGTTTTTAAAAAGTCTGGAAAAATGGGCCAGGCTCTTGAAGCCTGTTTCCTCAATTATCCCTTTGATGGGCGTGTCGGTTGTAATTAGAAGCAGCTTTGCCCTCTCTATGCGCTTTAGGATCACAAAATCTCCCGGAGAATACCCCACTATCTTTTTGAAGACCCTTGAAAAATGGTCGGTGGACAAGTGGGTCATTTTAGCCAGGCTTTTCACTTGGATCGATTCCGATAAATGGTTTTGAATGTATTGCAACACCGGGTTAAGCTGATACCTCATCAGCTCATGATAGTTTGAGTTGACCTCCGGGGCTATAAACTTGCAAAATAACTGTTCCACAATTGCCCTGGATTCGAAAGTATGGGAAAGGGCTTGACTATTTGTCGGTTTGCTGAGCCATTCTTTTGTCTGATAGATTTTAGGATCTATACTGGGCAATTCCAGGTTGGGGTTCAATTCCAATAATCTTTTGCATAGGCTCTTATCGAGCTCACTGGCTTTTAATTCCCGAAGGGTATGAAAAAGACTGTAAACCCTGAGGCCACTCATCAGTTCAGCCCCAAAATGAATATAATAATGCTCCAAGTCCTTGCTGAAAAAATACGAACAGGGGGTAAAACTTGGAATCAAATAGAGCTTCCCGGGAGCCAGGATGATTTTTTCATCGGCAAGTTGAACCCATCCATCCCCTTGGGTAATCAAGTAAATTCTAGAAATGGGGCTGATGATATTAGGACAACTATAGTCATTCTCAAATTTTGATAAGCCTATATTTTTTAACGCCACTTTTATGATATGGTCAGAGAGGGATGGGTTCATTTTATCCGGTAAGCTAATCCTGATGATTGTTGATTCAACCTTAAAGATACACCGGTCAGGAAAGCCAGCCCCATTACGCTTTCATTTTTTTAACCATTTCCCTTAGCTAAAGCCCGGAATTAAATCTTTAAACCTTTCTTCACAAACCACCATGTCGTTATTGATCAAATAATTGCATCGATAGCGCAAACCATTTGGATAGAATCTCAATAATTTTGATCCCAAGAAAATGAAACCTTTTGACTGCACAATCAATAATTATATGAAAAGATTACTATTGCTCGGACTCGTTTTGACGAGCATCATGCATTTGTCACATGCCCAGCTGAGTGGTGGAGGAGATCTCAATCCTGACCTAACTGCCCCAAAAGAAGCCCAGGAAGAATGGATGGATAGACGTATCGGCTTAAGTGTACATTGGGGACCTTCCGCATTGGGTGGAGAGGAAATCAGCTGGTCCCGTGATTCCAAAATCCCCAAGGAAACCTACGACAACTATTACAAAAGCTTTAATCCTGACAAGTTTGACGCCGATGAATGGGCAAAACTGATGAAAAAGTGGGGAATAAAATACATGGCACCGACCAGCAAACATCACGATGGATTCTCCTTGTGGTTTTCAGCATTTACGGAATACGATATGGAAAATGCCCAGCTGAAAATCGACATCATGGAAGAACTGGCCAGCGCTTGCAAGAAAAATAATATCATGTTAGGGGCCTATTATTCCAATTTGGATTGGTACCATCCTGACTGGTTTCCCTACCAATACGGGGGGCCGGGTCCCCTGTTTGAAAAAAAGGAGGACAGCCCCAACCTGGACCGATACTTCACCTTTTTTGAAAACCAGGTGATTGAACTGATCAGAAAATACGACCTGGATTTTTTACAATTTGACGGTGAATGGGATTCCACCTACACCCATGAGGTAGGATCAAGATTGTACAGAAGATTTCATGAAGAAAAAAAGGAAATTTTACTGAGTTCGCGGATAGATATCGGCCGAAGGAGTGCCGGCCATGGAAACCACCTGGAAATGGACGGGGAGAAATATGCCGGAGATTATCAGGAACGGGAAAGGGTGGTCAACCACGGTAACAATGTGATTTCATGGCTGGACCATCCCTGGCAGGCCTGGGTAACCATTGACAAAAGCCAATGGTCCTATAACCCTGATCCCAAATTAATGTCGGCTGATGAACTCATCAGGGACCTGGTCAGCGTCATCGGAAATAACGGGAACTATATGATCAACCTGGGCCCCCGTCCTGATGGAAGCTTTGAGCCTGAGCAAATTGCCTTGATGGACGAAATGGGCCGGTGGCTAAAAACACATGGGGAGGCAGTTTATGGAACCCGAGGGGGACCATTTTATCCCTTTGATGAAGGAGTAAGTACCAGAAAAGGAAAAAAGGCCTGGCTATTCCTTCTTGACCCCAAGGCTGAAAAGGTTGTGTTGCCCAAACTGTCACAAAATCTAATATCAGCCAAGCTGTTTGGCACAGATCAGAGCATTTCATTTGAAACCGACAAACTCAACCTACGGTTCCGCATTCCGCAACAACCATCAATGCCTGTAAGAGTAATAGAGCTGGTTTTTGATGCGCCGGTTGAAATGGCCAAAAAGGATCAAAAATTAGAGAAATTCAAACTTAATGGCGCTAAGCAAATCACTGAGGGTATCATGTATGAATTGAGCACCGAGCATAAGGACTGGCATCAATCAGCGAATACAAAAGCCCTTTTTAATAATGATAAGGTCAGCACCTATTCCTTCCACACCCAAAGTGAACTGGCCCCTTATATCAAACTGGATTTAGGCGACTCAAAAGAAATCCATTGGATGGTTATCCACAACCGGGTGGATTGCTGCAAGGAAAGGGCCCAAAACCTGACGGTCTGGATTTCTGAGGACAATATCCACTGGAAAGAATACTGGAGCAGCGACAAAATCCAGGACCAATGGGAGATACCATTTGAAAACCAAAGCATGGGTGCGACCATCCCCGGTGTAAAAGCCCGCCACATCAAGGTCGGCCTGGCAAATAAGGAAAAAGAAATCCTCCATCTCAGCAAGATCAACATCTTTGCCAAGTAAATAAATCAGATGTAGGAAGGCTAATGGAGCAGAGCCTATCTCATAATAGATCCCTCTGAGTCTTACACAAATAATATTTCGTTATGGTGTGTGAATCAGTGGAGAAAGCGCCCGATCCAAAGGGGCAAATTTATAATAGCCTGGGGCGGTAGTCCCGGGCTAAAGTACCCCGCAGGGCTCTTGTTTTGGCCGGATTAGCAGCAATAGAGCATACAACTTGCCGCCAAACCCCGTTTATTTCAATTGATAAATTTACCCAATATAATTTCGTCACCCTAAGTGATGGGTAATCTTATACCCATAGAATATTTGCCAATCAGGTTATGGTCATGACTTAAGAGACAGCCTGCTTTTTTTACCCTACGCTCAAAAGGCAACTTTGAGAAACCAACGTGTATAATTACGAATCTTTTTTGGAAATACGATTATCCGGAATTACACCAGTAAATTTATTTCTCACAGATTCCACAGAATTTCACGGAACTAAAAAACCTTTTCTGTGGGTTTCTGTGGGTTTCTGTGTATTCTGTGAGAGATCGTTTGCTAACTTAGAGCTACTGGTGTCTTTGCGGATATACATATTTGGAAAAGTATTTAAAACAAAAAAACACATTTCGTTAAAATTTATTTTCTTTTCGTTGTCTTTAGAGGCTAAAACAGTAAAACACCGAAAAAACATGACTGAACAAACTATTTAACTAAAATACTGGCTGTGTTCCTTTCAAAAACAGTGTTGATCCTCCCTAATATGACCCCCTTGAGAAAGGAACCGATAGAAAGAATTTACCGCAAAAGATGCAATTTTCAATAAAACTGCCTACCTTAGGTTAATCGTTTAACACCAATTTAGGTTATTCCATCCAAAAATTCGGTAGGAAATTCTAAATACATCAGAAAATCTTATCCGAAGGAATACGTAAATTATGTTTTGTTAACTATAACGATACGAATATCATTTAACGATCAAGCAGATAAGAAAAGCATATGGATTTTAATGGATTGAACCTTTCATTAGGAAACCTCTCCTTACTATCAGAAGCCCAATCCCGGTGTATCACCGCCGAAAACCCAACGGGGGAGCCGGGAAAAGGAGGTCGGGCCACCAGTAGATTTGCGGAAAAACAGGCCAGCGAATTGGGCCAAGGCTGGAAAGTAAACCCGGCCATCAGCATTGCCCCGGGAGAAACCGCCGTGATAGCAGACATAAAAGGCATGGGAAATATCCAAAGCATGTGGATGACCGGCATTATTTCCCGGGATTTGATCATCCGAATATATTGGGACAATCAACAGCACCCCTCGGTAGAGGTGCCCTTTCCCGACTTCTTTGCCAGTGGCTACGTAGACAACACCGATGTATTGCTGGGAGGTGAATTTGCTCCGCTCAACTCCATCCCGGTGGCAGTGAACCCATCCAATGCCTTTAACTGCTTTTGGAGCATGCCCTTCAAAGAACGGTGCTATTTCACCATTGAAAACCGAAGTGATATAGAGCGGATAGTCTACTACCAACTCAACTACCAACTGACCCAAGTGCCGGATAATTGCGCCTATTTCCATGCTTCTTTCAGGAGGTCCAATCCCGTACAGGCAGGTGAAGTCCATACGATCATAGACAATATTGAAGGACAGGGCCATTATATAGGTACTGCGATGAGTGTAGGGCTCAATGGTGCCGGTGGCTGGTGGGGAGAAGGTGAAGTGAAATTCTACATGGACGAGGATGAAGATTTCCCTACGATTTGTGGTACAGGCCTGGAAGATTACTTTTTAGGAGCCTTCAACTGGGAAACCAACAAGGGATATACCACCTATAATTCACCCTATGGAGGTTTTCACCGATACGAAGCGCCGGACGGTCTGTATAAAATCCAGCCCCGCTTCTCCTTATACCGCTGGCACATCCCCGACCCTATCCGTTTCAGGAAAAAGTTGAAAGTGACGGTACAGGATTTGGGATGGAAAAACTTCAACACCAAACATTTTGAGGTGATCGAAGACAGAAAATACCTTGCCCGACAGGATGATATTGCTACAGTGGCCTTTTGGTACCAAACGCTGCCCAGTATACCGCTGAAAAGGTTGCCTGATAGAGAAGGAATGAGTATCCAATAAAATAGCCGGGAAGTGAATAAGTTAAAAACAAGAGAAAGCCAAGTTGGACTACTTGAAAAGATAGGCTACGGGCTTGGAGACACCGCAGGTAATTTTGTATACCAATCTGTCCTTTTGCTATTGGGCTTTTTCTATACAGAAATATATGGCTTGAACGCCACTACGGTGGCTTCCATTTTTTTGGTGGTAAGGATCGTCGATGCGGTAACTGATCCCATTATGGGAGGCATTGTAGACCGCACCGATACCAAATGGGGAAAGTACCGTCCCTATTTGATCATTCTGGCCGTGCCCTATGCCTTGGCCAGTGTACTGGTCTTCACCGTCCCTGACTTTGGGCCGGAGGGAAAAATCATTTATGCCTATGCCACTTACACTACCCTGATGTTGCTCTTTACCGCCACCAATATCCCCTATGGGGCATTGACCGGGGTAATGACCAGCAATCCTAAAGAAAGGGCATCCATCAATGCGACCCGATTTATGTTTGCCACTGGTGGCGGCCTGATCGTAACCTCCTTGGTATTGCCGCTCACCGAACTTTGGGATGATCCAGCATTAGGCTATAGAAATGCCATGATCATCATGGCTATCCTTTCGGTCATTCTGTTCGTCATTTGCTTTTTGACAACCAAAGAAAGGGTTCAAGGTGTCTCATCGAAAAGGGAAAGCCTTTTTACTGACCTCAGGTTCATTTTCAAAAATGACCAATACCGCCTGGTGGCCTTGGCCACTTTGGTAATGGTGACCGCCCAAACCATTAAGAACACCACCCAAATGTTTTACATTACCCTCTACGTGGAAGATGCCGCAGCTTACTCGGCACTGTTCTTATCCGTCTGGATGGTAGGTGGTATGATCGGGGCACAGCTGGCCTCAAAGGTCCTGGACATCATGGACAAGAGGAAAGCCTATATCCGTCTTCTTTATGTATGCGCCTTTATGTCCGCTATTTCCTTTTTCGCAGGCAATTCGAATATTTTCCTCATTATGGCCATTCAATTTTTTGTAGGCTTCTTCAATCAGATGATCGCCCCCATCTGGTTTACCTTTACGGCAGATGCAGTAGATTATGGAGAACTGAAATTCAAAAAACGCCTGGACGGATTGACACTTTCCTTTACCCTGTTTTCACTAAAAATGGGACTATCCGTAGGAGGAGCATTGGCCCTGGCCATCATGGGATACTATGGCTATGAAAGCGGAGGTGTGCAACAAAGCGAAGCCTCCACCAACGGTATCCTTTTGGTATTTTCCATCGTGCCCGCCTTGGTATTTGTACTTACCGCCCTGGTCGTGGGCCTATTTAAATTAAATACCAAAACCATTGCCCTGAATGCCTCAAAACTTCAGGAGCTAAGAGAAATTTAAGTAAACACCACTATTTAGTAAACGCGTAAAAATGAACTTAAAAAACTACTTCATCGCCAGTTTTTGCCTTCTCCTCTTTATAGTCAGTATGGGCACTGCCCAAACCATCGATAATACCGAATTCTATGTATCACCCAAGGGAAACAACGCTGGAGATGGTTCCAAAGAAAAGCCTTGGAAAACCTTGGAATACGCCAAGCAGAAAGCCCGCTCCATAAAGGCGAAGGTGATCATCTATCTCCACGGAGGCACTTATACCCTCGGTGCTCCCCTCAACCTAAGCCATGAAGATTCCAATATTAGCTTCAAGGCAGTAGAAAATGAAACACCGGTTATCAGTGGTGGGGTAAAGATAGCCAATTGGCGAAAAGGAAAGGATGGTATCTGGTACGCAAAAGTGCCCAAAGGAGTGGTAGGTAGAAACCTCTATATAGATGGAAAAAGAGCTGTCCGGGCCAGAACCCGGGATGGCGAAGGCTGGTACAGAGAAGCAAACAATGTCAGTAACTGCGGCTCCGTGGCCTGTAAAGAGGAAAATACACCCAACACCTACAAAATCCCTGAGGACCTCCCTACCCTCCAATATCCTGAAGATGTGGAAATGCTCAACGTGATGCGCTGGAAACTTTACAGAGGGAGCATTCAAAAAATTGAAAATGGCACCGCTTATATGCAACCTGAATATTGGGAACTGGCTAAGGTAGGTCCCTTCGGAGTGCTCGATAAGCCCAACGCAGATGCCGTCTCCTGGCTGGAAAATGCCCTTGAATTTCTGAATGAAGAAAGAGAATGGTTTTTGGACAAATATAAAAGCATCGTTTACTATCAACCTCTTCAGGATGAGGACATGGAAAATGCGGAAGTTTACCTGTCCCATATCGAAAAACTCATCGATGCAGATGGCGTGGAAAATGTAACACTACAGGGGCTTACCTTTGCCCATGCAGACTGGAAGCAGGCATCCAGCAAAAAGGGATACGTGAGTATCCAGTCCGGTGCCTACCTTACTGATCCGGACTACATGTCCATAGAAGATGCTTTTGAAGGCATCATCGATATCCCCGGAAATGTCCATTTCAAAAATGCCAGAAATGTCATCATCAAAGACAACCAATTTGTTCACCTAGGAGGCACGGCGCTGAACTTCGATACCAATAACAAGTACATCAATGTTTTTGGCAATACTTTCAGAGACATCTCGGGGTCGGCCATTACCATGGGCAACCTCCAAGACCACCATATTGTCCATGATAAGGTAAGCGAAGAGATCATTGTCGATAATAATTTAATTGAACAAGTCGCGGTAGAATATTTTGATGCCTGTGCCATCAAAAGTTCTTATGTCAAAAACGCGGTCATCGTAAACAATACGATCAATGGCGCCAGCAGTGGTGCCATCTCCCTAGGCTGGGGCTGGGGAAGATTTGATGTGGAGAATTTTGCCTTCTGGCAGGACGGTTCTGACAAAGGCTATAACCATCCCACCATTGCCGGAGGTGTAATAGTAGCACATAATAAGATAATGAACATCACTTCACTTCTGGGAGATACCGGGGCCATCTATAACCTGGGAGCCTCTCCCCATTCGAAATGGTATGCCAACTATATAGAAAACCTTGCTTCCCCAAAATTGAAAAATACCACCAAGGGAGTCCATGGCATCTATACCGATAACGGTTCCAGGGGGATTTATATCTGGGAAAATGTGGTGGTGGAATGCGCCGAAAAACCCTATCTGGCAAACGGTTGCCATAGTTATAACACCCGAGGGGCCGCCTACTATTATGAAAAAGGCACCGGCGATTTTCCTGCCTGGGTCAAAGAAAAAGCCGGTGTCGATAAAGCGGTCCAGCACATCCGGAGCAGGGAAGAAATAAAAGCCATCCTCCCTGACACCCCTGTTGCCAACCACGATGCCAACATTATTGAAAAGGGATATATAGTAGGCAAGAAAATCAAGGCCCAGGGCACTGCGGCCAACTACAAAGCTTCCTTTGCAACAGATGGAAAGACAGCCACTTACTGGAAAGCCGAGGGCAGGCAGGGCGAACTTGTGGTCGATTTAGGAAAAACAGCAGATGTATATTCCATTATTGCCGCTTTTGGAGAAATAGACCAAGTCACACAAAGAGAAGTCTACCACAGAAAGGGCTATGTATTTGAGTACTTGACCTCTATCGATGGTAAGGAATGGAAATCCTATGGTGATGGGAAAAAGACCTCAACCATCGCCGTGAACCAGCAGTATAAAGAAGGTTTTAAACCGGAAGCTGCCCGCTATGTAAAATTAAAAGTACACGATATCGGGGACCATGCTTCTTTGGGCGTTTTACGCTTGAAAGTGCTCGACAAAGTCCCCGTGTATGGGGGAACAGTAGTAGGTCCTGAAAAATAAAAAATGTGATGAAATCCAATAAAACCAGCCTTGGCTATTTGCTATCCGGTATACTATTGCTTTCTGCCAGTTTATTCAGCTGCGCTTCTAAAAGGGATATACTGGAGAGAGCGGAAGTTCCTTTTACCAAAGGACCGGCACAGTATGTTTTAGATCCTTGTCCCACAGATTCCACCGGTAAATGGTACATCAATGACCATACATTTATAGAAGACGATAAGGGCCTGCTTCACTTTTTCGGGATCAACAATCCCTTCTTTGAAGACGGAACATATAACTATACCTACCACCCGCATATCAGCCATGCAGTAATGGGTGAGTCTGACCAAGGATTTAAGCATCATAGCATGGCCATTTCCGAATACAAAAATGGACACGGTTTTGTGGGCGCTCCTTATGTGGTAAAAAATAGTTATGGCAAGTACCTTATGTTTTTTCAGGCTAAATTCGATGGCAAGCGCTATATGGAATTGGCTGTTTCCGAGGATCTCTATCACTGGGACAGACAGCATCAGCCGGTACTTTCTTCCCATGACAATATGCGGGATCCCTGCTACTTCCAAGATGACAATGGTAAGGAATACTTCTATATCGTCACTCCCCGCAAAGAAGGTTCTTCCATTTCTGTAATCGAAACCGATGATTTTCAGACCTTCAAAGCGCCTAAAGAGGTTATTCATATCGCTGATGGGATAAGCTGGAGTGGTCTGGAGTCTCCCTATGTGGTAAAAAGAAATGGACTATACTATCTGTTTGTATCGTATGCGCACCGTCATTACCATGAAACCCTGGTATTGGTCTCCGACCGTTTTGACACGTTCAATATGGAAAATACCATCACCACACTCCATAGCCATGCCCCAGAAATAACCACTTTTCAAGGTAAAACTTATATCAGTTCCTGCGGTATCGAAGGAAGGCAGATGCTGGACAACCATGGTTTGTACTGGAACGAGTTGCAATGGACAAAACAATAAATTAACTCTTCAACACTAATAGTATGCTTAGTATCTTCCGATATACCCTTGTATTGTTTGTTCTTCTACAAACCTCCTGTGGGCGGTCAGAAAGGGAAACCAAAGGCC
The DNA here is from genome assembly GCF_054777495.1 of Echinicola sediminis. Lineage (NCBI taxonomy): Bacteria > Pseudomonadati > Bacteroidota > Cytophagia > Cytophagales > Cyclobacteriaceae > Echinicola > Echinicola sediminis. The sequence continues at coordinate 13,624 of NZ_BAAHAP010000048.1, forward strand.
CAGGCCTTCCCAAAAAGGTAGCGATCATTCCCCAGCCTGCAAGCCTTGTAGAAAATGGTCAATCCTTCGCATTGAGCGAAAATACGGTTCTCCAAATCTCTGAAAATGACCACCGCTTGGAAAAGTTGGCGGCCTATTTCAATGAAAAATTGAAAAAGACTTCAGGATGGACATTAAAAGAAGATAAATCCAACAAGTCGGTCACCAACAGCATTCGGATGCAGTTAGATCCCGCATTGGATAGTCTAGGGGATGAAGGATACCAGCTTAATATCAATGCTGATCAAGTCATCCTGTCTTCCAGTCAACCGGCAGGGCTTTTCTATGCCTTGCAAAGCCTTATTCAATTGCTTCCCGATGCATTTCAAATCGAGGGAGGGCTAAGCAACCGAAAATCCATGGCCATCGCCGGAGTAGAGATCAGCGATGCCCCCAAATTTGGGTGGAGAGGATATATGCTGGATGTTTCCCGTCACTTTTTCGACAAGGAGGAGGTAAAGAAGGTACTTGATTTTATGGCAGAGCTAAAGCTCAACCGTTTTCACTGGCACCTGACGGATGATCAGGGATGGAGGATAGAAATAAAAAAATATCCTAAATTAACAGATATAGGCGCTTGGCGTGTGGATCACAACACCAGTGATGAAAGCACCATCCAATGGTGGGGACGGCCTGGCCAAAAAGAAAGTGAAAAGGCCAGCTATGGCGGTTATTATACCCAAGAAGATATCAAGGAGATCGTAGCCTATGCCAAAGACAGAAACATTGAAGTTTTACCGGAAATTGATGTACCGGGACATTCCCAGGCCATTCTTGCTTCCTATCCAGAGGTTTCCTGTGAACCTCACCGCAAGTTTTATGTGGCCACAGGAGGGGTAGCAAGGGACAATGCCCTTTGTGCCTCCAACCCGCTGACCTACCAGTTTTTGGAAGACGTGCTGGGCGAAGTAATGGATTTATTCCCGCTTAACTACATTCATATAGGTGGTGATGAATGCAACAAAGAAGGATGGAACAAGCATCACCTGTGCCAGGAGTTTATGAAAAAGAACGGGCTGAAAGATGAAAAGGAATTACAGAGCCACTTTATCAAGGAGATTGAAAAAATTGTCAATGCCCAAGGGAAGAACCTTATCGGTTGGAACGAGATTTTGGAAGGAGGGCTGGCGCCTAATGCCACGGTCATGTCCTGGCAAGGGGAACATGGGGGAATAGAAGCAGCCAAAGCGGGACATGATGTCATTATGACCCCTATGGAATATGTGTACCTTGACCTGAGACAGGGACAGGCCGATTACGAGCCCAACCTCGGGTACTCAGAGGCATTGCTTTCTACCTGCTACAATTACCAGGTAATACCGGAAGGTTTTAGCCAAGAAGAAGCCTCCAAAATACTGGGACTGCAAGGCAACCTCTGGACGGAGTCCATTTCAGACTGGGGCAAGCTGACCTATATGACCTATCCGCGTTTATTTGCCGTTGCGGAGAATGGGTGGACGGATGAAAGCCAGCAAAATTTTGATGATTTTATGCAACGCTTAAAGCCACATTTAAAAAGATTGGACTTATTGGGAGTACGCTATGCCAAGAGTGTCTTTAACCCATGGATCCGCCCCAAAGGCAATGGTAAAACCATTGAAATCAGCCTGGACTCAGAGCTTACCGATGCAGAAATAAGGTATACACTTGATGGATCCGACCCTAAGGCCGATAGCCCCCTCTACTCCAAACAGTTTGAGCTGAAGGAAACCAAAACCTTAAAAGCGGCGATCTTTGAAGATGGAAAACGATTGGGGGATATTATTGAAGATACATTTCCTGTCCATAAAGCGGCTTCCGCCCAGGTAATCAACCTAAAAGCCCCTGCGGACAAGGCTACTACCGAAAGGGAAATAGCGCTTACCGACCTGAATTACGGAGAATTGGAAGCGCCGGGAGATACCGATTGGCAAGGCTATGCCGATGGCCTGGACGTAGAGCTCGTGCTGGACAAGCCCATGGATATTAAATCGGTGGAAATATCATCGTTACGGCTGACCATTTTTGGCAATTATCCCCCATTGCAGGTTGAGGTATTTGGAGCAAGCGAAGGTGGGGACTTCATTAAGATAGGTGATTCAGGCTATCAAGAGAACAATTTAAAACAGGGAAGAAATAAAATCAGGACCAAGGTCAATTGCCCTGCTGAAAAGATTTCCCGGATAAGGGTAAGCACCACTTCCCTGGATCCCATTCCCGATTGGCACAACAGGCCGGGCGGCAAGGCCAATTTATTGGTCGACGAGATTTTGGTTCTGTGAAGATAAACGAACAGAAGATCATTGAATGCTTTTAAAAAGGTCTTTCCACTAAGCTAACAATAGCTGTAAGAGGAATTTACTTACCTTGATCGTCAAGTTTTCCCATCTGAATAGAACTGTTTTCTACAGTGATATTCAGATGGGAAATTTTAGAGTCAATGGCTGTTGCTTTAGTCCCCTACATAGGGAATTCGATGAATATTATTCGAAGCCCACTTTATCCGGCATCGGACCACCTTATATAAGCCATGAATACTCATCAAGCCTTCTCCGCTTGGCTAGAGAAGAGGGATCTTTTTATCCTCACTTATTCTTTTGGTAGGAGTCTTTCTCTAATGATGAGCTATTTTTGGGTTTCTCCAAAGAAATACCAGAACAAATTCAATAAAAAATAAGCTCATCTGTAAAAAGAAAGCCTTTATTGATCTTGGCCACAATACGCACATGCTTCACCTCTTCCCCTACTGGAATTTCAAAAGGATAAATGACCAAGCGGTCCTCTGACTCGGGAACAGTATGGCTAACCGTGACCGGCTGTGAAAACTGCTTACCGTCCACTGACCAGGAACATCGGATTTCTTCTGGGAGATATACCCCCGGGCCGGTCAATTGCATAAACCGCGCCTTAATGAATCCTACCTTTTGGGCTTCCTTCAATTCCACCGTCACATCCATATCCTTGCCCTCAAAGCCTTGCCACTCTCCATCCCCGTAGGTAAATGATCCCGTTTGACCGTTGACCAGGGTAGCGGCTCCCTTGGCCGGGTATTTGTTTTCACTGTAGGGCACATGGTAAGTGACCTTGGCCCCCACTGCCAGATGATAGGCCAGTTCCATTTTGGCAACAGGCCCCATCTCGCCATTACCAAGAACCATGGCTGCGCGCACCTCTGATGTGCCTTTCTCGTAAAATGGCCCCTCGTATTTCTTGCTATCATGGCTAGGATCCGATCCGTCCAAGGTATAGCGGATCTCCGCACCGTACCGTTCAGAAGAAATGCTTACCAATGAGGCTTCTTTTACCGTATCCACTTGCGCCTTGATCTTCAGTTCTGCTATCGGCCGATAATAATTGATTCCCTTTCGTTGGAGTAAGCGATAGTGGCTTTGCAGCCGTGAAAAGAAATCTTCCCAGCCTTTATTTTCTGGGCTGGTCCAAGCTACCTCGGAGAGTGCCAACAGGCGCGGAAAAATCATGTACTCCACATGCTCCTGACTTGGGATATATTCGGTCCAGACATTGGCCTGTACTCCCTTTATAAGATGGGCTTTTTCATTGGCCAGTTCTGCCGGAACAGGATCGTAGGAATATACCTTTTCTATGGGCAAATAGCCCCCAATAGCCTTCGGCTGGGTAGCTGGATCGGTTTGGTAACTGTCAAAATAACAATAGCCTCCTGGTGTCATCACCACTTCGTGGCCCGCTTCGGCAGCTTTGATGCCTCCGCTTTCTCCCCTCCAAGACATGACGGTAGCTCCCGGTGCCAGTCCCCCTTCTATGATCTCATCCCAGCCGAGCAGTTTTCTTCCATGGGAAGACAAAAACTTTTCCATCCGCCGTATACCATAGCTTTGCAATTCATCTTCATCTCTCAGGTTCTCCTCTGCTATTCGCCCTTGACATTTGGGACACTTTTTCCATGCCGATTTGTTGGCTTCATCCCCTCCTATATGGATATACTCAGAAGGAAAAATATCCATTACCTCCAACAGTACTTTTTCCAAAAAGTCAAACGTAGCTTCATTTCCCAGGCAAAACTCACTTTGGCTGTGGGGTTCGCCCGAACAGGACAGCTCTGGGTATACTGCCAAAACCTCCTCAGAATGTCCTGGCATTTCAATTTCCGGGATAATGCTTATCCCTCTTTTGGCCGCATAGTCCACTAATCTCTTTGCCTCTTCCTGGGTATAATAGCCCCCATAAGCCAGGGGATCTCCTTCTTCTAAATACTGTCGGGAAGAATCCCACCAATCTTCCCATACCCTATGCGTTCGGAAAGCCGCCTGTCCGGTGAGTTTTGGAAAAGATTTGATTTCCAAACGCCACCCGGGCCCATCCGTCAAATGCCAATGAAATACATTCATTTGATACAATGCCATCATGTCCAGCATCTTTTCCAAAAAGGGAATGGGAAAGAAATGGCGGCTAACATCCAAATGCAAGCCCCGGTAACCAAATCGTGGATAATCGGAAATCTCAACCAAAGGCAAAGCATCCCGGTTGTCTTGAAGAAGTTGCAGCTGAACCAACCGGTTGATGCCCAACAACAATGCCTGCTGATTTGCACCGGTAAGGATGATTCCGTCTGCAGCAATGGAAATGGTGTAATGACTGTCTGAAACAGTGGATAAATCACTGCTGGTCTGAATAACAATGCTGTTACCCTTGCCCATTTTTTCCGAATCAGCAGAAAAAATCTCACGACTGATCGCTAAACCTGCCTGAAGCAAACGGGCATGATCCATCCATTCCACTGAAGGAACAATGATCCGGTTGATGGTCTTTAAGGAAAGGGTTCCTTCTTTTTGCTGAAGATGGACCGGTTTGGGAATGAGGTCTGTATTTTGCGCCTTGACCATACTGGGCATTAAAGCCAACAGCATTACCAACTGTACCAAGCTACTTTTTATGATACTAAATATCCCTATTTCCTTAATTCTCATACCTTTACTTAATAAATTTATTTATCAAAGATAAAGGTATTAATTTAAATTATTGCAGTAGATGCTATTAAGGAAATAGGGATTCCATAATTTTCAACCAGTAACCAATGGCCATGCCTACTCCAAAATCCCTGAATCCAAAATAAGGTAAGCGTACCTAAAATCACTTTGGGCAAACTTGTTTAATTCTTCCTTTATCCTAGGGGCTACATCTTTTTGACGCAGCAGTATTTCCAGGAACTTTTCCAGCTGGTTTTTGGACATGGAAGGTACTTGTGAACTTAGGACGGAAAGGCTTTCCGGGGAAATACGAACGTTTTCCTCCAGTTTTGTCAGGAAGTAAAACCTGGTATTGATATCAAAGACCTCAAAAAACTGGCTTAGCTTGGTTTGATAAGCGTTATCATTCCATAGACTATCGGGCAATTTACTTAGAATGGATTTTCTCAAAAGGGGATTGCCTGTCTCCAGACAGGCTAAAAGTAGCTCCTTTTTATTGACTAGATCCTCGGCCTCCATTTGCTCCACTGCAAATAGCCTGTAACTATCCCGGTCTGATTGAAGAAAGAAAGTAGCCATGCCATCATCAAATAGCTTTTGTGTTTGCTCGGTAAGCCTATTTTCTATGTCACCTTTATGCGCCAGATGCCACAGGGTATAGGAAGAATACAAGGCCCCTTCTACCACTTCCTCCCTGATTTCCAATGCCGTGGCCCCGGTGGTTCCATCAATCACATCCGATGCCCTGAGTAGCTTTTTATCGATCAACTCCTCCTTTTCTTTGAACTTCAAAATAGAGCCTTCATTCAATAAGAGCTCATGCAATTTCACATAATCCTCCCCCTCAAACGGTTGGTGATCAAACTTGGTCAGGGGATGCCCCAAAAGCGTATCATAGCCAATATAGTTTCCCGTCAAATCCCAGAACAATTGAATATGCAGCAGCTCACAAATTTCGTCTTCACAGACAGCGGTCACAAAAGCGGAACTGTAAAAAACAGGAAAGCCTTGGCGACTGACCAATTCTATTGCCAATGGCTCAGGAAGTTCCCCGGCCAAAAATTCAGTAACTTTTTTGCTTTGATATCCTTCCGGTTCCGACAGGGACAATTCCAAAAAAAGAGGACGTAAAACCTCTTTCCCCTCAAAGCTAACAAGCATCAAGGGGAAAGCGATCATCCCTATTAGACGTAAAGAAAACTTCACTTTTGATTTTCTATTAACTTCAAATATTCCTCCAAATGTTTCTCGTATACCTCCCGAGGGCTACATTGGTATTTCTCACAAATAGCCGCTGCCAGTCCCACTGCTGCCCCCATCTGTCCAGTGGTCCTCATCACCCTTGGCCCTCCCAGCCCGATATGCGAACAGCTGAAGTTTCGGCCAGCCATAAACAGGTTGTTGATGTTTTTGGAATACAGGGAACGGTAAGGGATATAATACATCGGCGTCTTATAGAAGATGGCCTCGGAGAGAAAGTCCGGTTTGGAGCCATCTTTCAAATTCTGCTGGTAATGCACATCCACTTCACGCTCCTCCATCACCACAGCGTCCGGAAATTTTCTTTGCTCTGTGACATCGTTAAAAGTGAAGATATGATCGCCGACAAGTCTTCTGGATTCCCGTTTGCCCACCAAGTAAGAAATCCACTCAAATTTAAGGTTTTCCATTCCAGGAAGCTGTTTTTGGTTGTAAAAAGAGCCATAAATGGCCTTCAGCATATGGTCCCTGATTTCTTCCGCATCCTCTATCTGATGGTAATCCAATCGGCTAAGCTCCCACTTCCATGTTCCAGCATCGGCCTGATGTTGTTGCGCCACCTCCATGGCCCAGGGTACTTCGGGGAATGCATAAGATTGATCGGAATGAAAGGTACGCCAAAGCACCGAAGAACCCATGACAAAATCGTCCGCTTCCTTGGGCGACCATAGCTCCCCCCACTCCTCATAAGCCTCCCCATATTGATCGACCGCCTCCCTGCCATAGGAAAATTCAGCCCCAGCCCAATAGCCAATCCAACCATCCCCGGTAGAATCCACAAACTTGGATGCCTTGAAGCGTATTCTCTTTCCTTCCGAAGTATGGCGGGCATCCACGGCCTGTATGGTATTATTTTCCGTCACTGCATCGTAGGCCCTCCAGTTGGTGTAAAGCGCGATGTTTTTATACTTGGCCACATTATCATGTCGTTTTTCTTCGTCCTTATAGGCTTCGGGGGAGCCATTGGGGTAATGCTCCGTATCCAGCATCTTCAATATCCTTTCAAAATTCCCGTATATCCCCAGCGTATGTACCCGGATCTCACTGCTGGCATTTCCTCCCAACACCGGACGGTCATGAATCAAGGCCACATCCAATCCCTGCTCGGCTGCTGCGATGGCCGCAGCGCAGCCTGCTATGCCTCCTCCCACTACTACCAAATCATATTCCTTTTCTATAGAGGGGCTGCTGCTTTCGTCTTTTACCTTCTTCCTCCATTCTGCCAGTGCTTTTCCAGCTCTTGGAGGAACGTCTTCCTTATCCGTGCTGAGGTAGATGGCATCGCATCTTCCATTAAACCCTGTCAGGTCCATCAGCTCCAAATGTACTTTCTTTTTAAGTGTCATCTCCCCGGCATACTCCCATCCCCAGCCAGGCTGTGTCCCCAATTCATTGGGCAAAACCTCTCCATTTACCTTCAGCTTAAACTTTCCCGGTGCTTTCCATTCCCCAGGTGCCCAGTTTTTGGTCCGCACCCAAAAATGGTAATTTCCCTTTTTGCCGAGTTGGATTTCCGTGGAAGCATTGGCCACCGGCACTCCCATTCCATGGGCCAACAGGTAGGGGGATCCCATCTGCTCCACAAACTGGGGATCTACCAGCCAACCGCCAAGATCATCAAAGCTTTCCGCCTCGATCAATGTATGCTGCCCCTGGCCAAATACAGCAGAACAGCAGATCAGCAGAAAAAAACAGCAATGAAACATTTGAGCATAAAATGTTTTTTGAAACTTTTTCATATCATTAAAATTAAAGGTCTTACTTCTTTAAAATATTATTTGATAGTCAATTCCCGGACGTACCGGAAAGGCAAGCATCCCGTTGGTATCCTTATACTGATAGTTGATTTCCTTACCGTTGTTGGTTTCTAGTACCCTTGGCTTTGTTAATCCCTCTTTGACCACCTTGATTTCTGAAACTTCACCGCTGTCATTATAATGGTGTTTATAGCTTACCGGCTCTTTTGATGTGGGATACACTTGGGCAATATGTTCTTCATCATTCTTCCTCAAGACAATGATTCCCTTCCCTCCTATAAACAGGGGCACCTTGTTCCGATCATATTGGTACTTGTCCAGGTGCACAGGCCCTATATGCTTTTTGCCACTTTCAAACTCATACCAGATACCCCCGGGCAAATAAATGCTGTATTCTGGCTCCTTATCATCGGAAAGTTTCGGAGCTGCCAGCACCGATTCTCCAATCATCCACTGAAAGTTCTCCATACGATAAACCTCAGGGTCTTGCGGAAAGGCCAAGGGCATCGGGCTAAGGGTATAGGGGTAACCCGAATGGTATGACATTAAAGCAGCACTGTACAGGTATGGCGCCAACTGGTAGTGAACATCCACAGCCTTTTTAAAAGCCTTTCTTTGCTCCTCCGGCCAATTCTCTGGATAGGCGCCAACGGCCATCCCGGCAGTCAGTGCCAAAAGCCAAGCATGCTGGATATTGGCTTCCACCTGAGAGAGATGATGCATATTATGAACTCCTGCCACGTCCGAATAAACATTGGGAAATCCAGATACGGCATATTGAAAGTAGTTAATAGGGATCCTGGATTTTTTTTCCCCCACTGAAGTATCATTGATTCTCAACAATGTTCCCGTGGAGACAAACTCTCCATTTCTGGCCATTACCAGCCCGCCACCATCACTAATGTTTTTGATAGGCCGATTAAAAATACCTGTCAGGGAGTCCAGGTCCATCATGGTATCTTCTTTTATTCCATCTACCTCCCATTTTTCATATTGGTCAGCATACCATTGGGCCGCCTTTTTATTCCTGCCATCCAGCAAGTAGCTGGGGACTATAGGAAAGATAGTAGATGTTAACTGCAGGGGATTTCCCTCTTCGGTGTTTACAAAATACCCCTTCCGTACTCCTATACGTGACAGGTCATTTCCATAGAATGAAGCTACCTTTAAGTTTTTATCCCTTTTGGTCGTTTGGGGGAAATAGGGACCTCCCTCAGGAATAAAATTTGTCCTCAAGCCTATCATCCAGTGGATCTCATTTGCATGCATCCACTCCTTTAACCGTTCGGGCTCCGTAAATTTCTCACCCCAACGGCCAAAACTGGTCGTGGTACCACCTTTGTCCCAAAAACCGGAGCCGGTTACGGCCCATTTTATAGGATATCCTTCCCTTAGAAACTTCTCCAAAATGGCTTTAACCGTTTCCTGGTTGGTATTCCAGCCCAAAGCATCCCAGGATTCCCAACCCAGTTCAAACAAGGTAAATTTTGGCTTTGCCGCTTCAAAACCCTCTGCCTCCAGAATAGTTTGGTATTGCTGATAGATCTCCCGTATTCCTCCAACAAAAAAATAAAAGGTGGGTACTCCTTTAGCTTTTATATTCACATGATAGGCATCCTTGGACAAGGTCACTGATTTGTTTCCTTGTGAAAAGAAAGCACCGGCAAAACCATTTTTGGGAAAGATGGCGAATGAACTTCCCCATCGGTTCCCTCCCCCATCATTAATGAGACGGAACGTTTTTTCCTCATCTCCCACCAGGTTAAAGGTCTTGTTCCAACCTCCAGCATCTCCTAAACCATAAGCAACGGGCATCCCCCCAAACCGAACGGAAATTTTATTTAATTGATCGTTTTTGGGATCCACGCTAATGGCAAGCACCCCTTCCTCTAACTTAATATCCACTAGCGCACTATCCCCATTGGAAAATACCACCTTTAATACCGCTTCCTTGGAGGTACTTTTTACTACCTCTGACGAAATAACTGGCCGACCATTGAAGGAAAGCCCCGTTTCATGGTCAGAAGGCACCTTTACCTTTCCGGAGGCTTCCTGAATTTCCATGCTTAAGTCCTCCAGGTCAATCCTTAGCCGATGCTCACCATCGCTTAAGGTCAAGAAAGATGGTTGATTCGGAGTAAATGAGGCAATTATCAGCATGCCTAAAACAAGTAGTATAGAGTGTAAACGAATTGATTGCATTATTTAAATAGGATTAAAGGATGAAAGGAAGAAGTTTGGTTTGTACTCATGATTTGCACGAAACCTACCATAAAATAAAGATTAATAAATAACAGGCTTGAGGCCATCATTCCATTGCAATGGAGCAATTCGAAAATCAGATTGATCTCCAGATGATCTGGTCATGTACCATTGTCCATCAAGGTCTTCAACAAGTTCTGCGGCATGCCAAGGATAAACACTTTTCACTAAATCTTTACTTTCCCAATGAAATGGGGACTTGCTGATAAAAAACTCTTGTGCCCCATGTGGCCAAGGCCTGGCCGACAGGGTCAGGTAAAAATAATCCCCCCTTTGAACAACAAAGGGAGATTCTACACCGGGACTTTCGGTATGTTCATCGAAACATATTTTGGGATCAGACCATTTTATAAGGTCCTTACTAGTACTGTAACCTACTACCCAATGTTTGTCATCTTTCATCATACTGTAGTACATAATCCATTGATCCTTGTATTTGAATACCATAGGATCCTTGTTTTTCATGTTATCTGTATGCTCATTTTTAAAGGCAAACAGGGGTTCTTTAAAAGGATGCTTCCAATTATATAAGTCTTCGGATACAGCATATCGGATTTGTCTTGGCACGCCAATGCTTGTGTAAAACATATGGTAGCGACCATCGCTTTCTATGATATGGGGCGCCCATATTTCTTGTCCTTTATACCGGAATGAATCATGTTTCTCCCAGCCTTCCTGAGTAAGTGAATCCGCAGTCAGATGTATAAACTCCCTATTATCATTGATAATACCGTAAAGGTGCCACTTCCCCTCATCCTGATGATAGATGACCGTATGGTCGTAAGCATAGGGTAGTTGATAAATGGTGCTAAGTTCTCCAAGTTCTAACTTTCCATAAAAGCTTTCTGTATCAACACTTTGCTCATGAGTTTTTTGTTGACAGGAAGCAATTAATAGAATTGATATAGATAGGATTGATTTTAATAATTTCATCTATTTTAATGTTACTTTTTGACTTGAATACGAAGGTTCTTTTTTTATTATTTCACCATTTTCTTTGAACTCCAGTGGATCTATTACCAAGAATGGTGTAGAATGATCGTTTTGCTGACCATGACAGGACAACCACAAACCTCCGTCTGGTCCTGTAAATATTTCGTTATGACCTACAGCATAAAAAGGATTTCCAGGATTTCCCTCATAAACAAATCCTTTCTCTTCGCATAGTTTTTTGCTCGTTGCTCCATAAATGGGATTATTAGAAGCCTTTTTCCACGGGCCATTAATATCATTTGCCGTAGCGTATCCAATTTCATAGCCTCGCGTCCAACTGGAATAAAACAGATAATAGGTATCATTACGCTTAATTACATATGCCCCTTCAATTCCCTCTGAATCCCATTCAAAATATTTCTTGATTTTCTTTTCGTTCCGGCCATGCCGATGTACGATAACAACATTCCCAACTGAATCTGTTTCATAATCCACTTTACCTGTTTTTATGGCTTCCACAGGTTCCGATAAAAATTCCCCAGCTTCCAAATCGATTTGGGCTGAACCCATCCAAAAAGAGCCGTCAGATTCCACGTTATGCCAAAAAGCGTATACTTTTCCATCATCGTCTTGGAAAAAAGTCATATCATTTCCTCTAGCTAAAGGCTTATCCTCTGTTACCACTTTATATGGTCCCTCGATTCGGTCAGCAACAGCAAACCCAATATGTTGCCAATCATACCCTACCAAATCATTTCTACAGTTGAGTATTGCATAGTACTTATTCTCAATTTTATGGATTTCAGGTGCCCAAAATCTGCGATAATACCACTTTGTCGAATCGGGTCTTTCAACGATATAGTTTACAAACTCCCAATCAATCAGGTTATTTGATTTATAAAGAGGAACCCCTGGGTTAAGGGTTCCGGAATTTTCAGCCCCTTCCCAATGTGGATAGGCGGTACCCGTTAAATACCAAGTATCTCCATCCCTCAAAACTTGACAGTCCCGAAGGTCATGTTCACTGATCCCAGACGATATAGGATTTTTGTAAAAAAAATACTTCTGCTCCTGAGCTGAAACATCCAGCACCGAGATATTCAACATAAAAAGGAATAAAACAACAAATCGTATTGGCATACAACAATAGTTTAATCAAATTCCAAATAAGACATTAGGAGTGGAGGGAAATATCCTTGATTTCCTCTCACTCCTAATTGAATCACTTAGTAGCCATCATTTTGATCCAGGGCGAAACCATTGGCCTGGTAAAGCTCAATTTCGGCCTGTGGAATAGGCAATAAATAGTCCCTTGGGGCAGTAAAGTCCCTTTCTACCATATTCTGCCAGTTACCAAACAACCTGGCATCATATCCATTTGGAATCAATTCTCCATTTACCCTTAGCGACCTCAAATCATCGTAAACACTTCTGTCTTGGTAAGTAACCACCCCGTCTTTGTCAATGTGAGGGATGGAGGATTCAGATGCATTAGCAATATCCAGTATTCTACCGATCAAGGGCTCCTGCCTTGCCTTTTCGGCTATTTTCCATCTTATGATATCATAATACCTGAATCCCTCATTGGCCAGCTCTACTCTTCTTTCCATTCTCAGGGTTTTTCTCATTTGCTCTTGCGAAGAAACCACCACCGGAGGATATCCCCCGTCACCCCAGGCCCTTTGCCTAAGGGTATTCAAGGCTTCTGCTGCTTCCTCAAGATTTCTATTGGCCTCAATTTCAGCTTCTGCTTTGATAAGATAAATTTCCCCCAATCGCATTAAAATAATATCATTATAGGCCAATGAAATATTATTTTGCATGTTTTCTTCATCCACATACTTTTTCCAGAGATATCCAGTTATGCCTGCTGGCCATTGTGCAGAACGGCAATCCTCATTTAAAACCCTGACCAATTTACCTTCTACCAACTGAAAAGTCTGTAAGCTGTCCCGATGAGATTCATAAATATATCCTCCCCACATATCTCCCGGCAATACGATGGTGGCCTTAAGCCTAGGATCCCTGTTCTCCCAAGGGGCAGTGGGGTCATAACTTGGGTCCTGATCGATAGGCAGGCCATTGGCTGTCGGATAAGCATCGATAAGGTTCTGTGTGGGAAGCGCCTGACTGAACAAACTCCCAAAACGGTACCCCATTTTTTGTGGCAAAGAATGTGATCTGCCCCACTCCTCATTAAACGGAACCCTCAACATAATTTCACTGGAATTTTCTCCATCCATGGTAAACAAATCTCCATAGGAACTATGAAGGGAAAGTCCTTGAACCTTGGCAGCTTCAATGGAGGCATCCGCCGCATCGGCAGCAATTTCAAACCTCTCCCCCAATAAGGCTATTCTTGCACTTAAGCCATGGACAACGGCAAGAGTAACTCGATCTTGTGCCCCCGTAATACTCCCATCAATCAAACCGGCAGCCTCCTTTAAATCTGCTAACAATATATCGATGACTTCATTCCTAGAGGTCCTTTCTATAAATCCGCCCGTTGTACTTGTGGGCAGAAAGTCTAAAAAAGGTACAGCACCGAAATATTGAATAAGTTCATGATAAAAATAGGCTCTCAGGGTCAAGGCTTGTGCACGAAAATCATTCATTTTTTCTTCACTTACCTTATCTGATGCTCGCTCCATGTTCTGAAGCATATTATTGCATCTACCAATCGCTCTATAATTGTCAAAGTATATGCCATCAAAACCACTGCTCGCATCATGGGCAGAATTGCTCAAGGCCCTGATGCCATATCTTTCATCCGTAATCCTAAATACACCATTATCCGTAAGTGTATTCTCCACATAGAAGTTCAAGGGCATTCCTTCCACACTTGAGGACCACAAGTTCCCATGAATGGCATTGATTGCCAATTGTAATTGATTCTCATCAGAGAAAAAAGTCACATCTGTTGGATTGGACAATGGTTTTATATCCAAGAACTTTTCCTCACAGCCACTTGCTACCAAAGCCATGGCCAAAGCAGTCATTATTATTTTGTTCTTCATTTTATCGAGGTTTTTGGGTTTAAAAGGAGACATTAATGCCTAAGGTGTAAGTCTTCACGATGGGGTAAATGCCACCTTCAGAGTCATTAGGAATCAGGGGATCGATACCGGGAGGCATTTTACTGAATGTCAACAGGTTTTGAGCCGAAGTAAATACCCTTATCGTCGATACATCCACCCCCTCTAACCATGCTTTCGGCAATGAATAACCCAAGGTGATATTCCGCAACCGTAGATAGGAAGCATCAAATACATATACCGAATTCACCCTACTGTTATTACTTGCCCCACTGTAAGGCTTGATTACAGGATAGTTGGCATTTTGGTTATCTTCTCTCCATGATTCTTCCAATTGGTACTCAAAAATATTCCCTGCATTATAAAGGGGTTGAATTAGGTTGCCCCAAAGCCTAACCTGCCTTTTGCCTACACCTTGCATAGCTAGACTTAGGTCAAAGCCTTTATAGTCCATATTGAAAGTGGTTCCAAAAGAAATACTGGGGAAACTATTTCCCAGGATAACCCTATCATCTAAATTAATCACGCCATCAGCTTCATCAGGAATCCCGTCCCCATTGGTATCTACCGTCAGCTGGTCCTTAAATTTGATATCACCAGGAGTTAGGTTTCCAAATTGGCCAGGGGAGTTATCAATTTCCTCCTGGCTATTGAAAAAACCAATGGCTTCATAACCGTATATGGAACTTACCGCTTTACCTATTTGGGTTATGGAACTACCGCCCTTAATAAATTCCACCCCATTCAGATCTGTTACCTCATTTTTAAGGGTAGATATATTTCCATTAATGCTATATTTAAAAGCCCTGGAATAATCCTTCCAACCCAAATTTAAGTCAACCCCCGTATTTCTAATACTATACACATTGGCTGTGGGAGCACCAAGTCCAGTTGTATACGGAATTCTCTGTGACCCTAATAAATCGTTGGTATTTCTCACATAATATTCAACAGAACCGTTAAGCTTGTTTTCAAAAGCGGAAAAATCAATACCAAGGTTGGTGCTTTCTCCTGTTTCCCAAGAGATCAAAGCGTTGGAAAGTGTTTGCTGTGCCGCGCCTTGCTGGATTTGTCCATTTGCATAATGACTGGAACCAATGGCTATCAAAGAAGCATACGGGAAGCTGTCCCCTATAGACTGATTGCCAAGTTGCCCCCACGAGCCCCTGATCTTCAATGAATTGATAAAGGATCCTTTTGGAAAAAAATCTTCGTTATGCAAATTCCATCCTGCGGAAAATGAAGGGAATACCCCCCATCTGTTGGATTTTGCAAACCTGGAGGAGCCATCACGTCTGATATTAAAGGTAAATAGGTACCTATCATCAAAATTATAATTGAACCTACCAAAATAAGATACCAGTCCGTTGTGGTCGGCATTGCCATAATTACTGTCATTTTCTGCATTTCCATTATCCAGGATATCAAAATCCTGAATGATATATTCGTATCTACTTGCACCAAAGTATTCTGAACGGAAGAAAATATACTCATACCCGGCCAATGCTTCAATCTGATGCTTTTGGAAATCTTTTTTATAGTTAACCGTACTGGTAAAATTGTCCGTAAAACTTCTAGAACTGCTTTGGGACATTTGAGCCTCGTTATTGGTTCCTGTGCTCAATATCAACGGATCAGTATCCCCAAATCTCTCATATACTCCAAATTGAGGACGAAAACTTTTTGAATAGCTCTCTGAAAACTCGGGGGAGTACATTGCTGAAATGCTCAATCCATTGAAAGGCATATAGACCGCCTTCATGATCCCTCTGAAGTAATTGTACTGCCCCGTGCTTGAGCCTGATAACCGCGCAAAAGCAACAGGGTTTCCTCCTGTGGAAGGATAGGCATATCTTCCATCACTAAAAACAGCTGGAAAAATCGCCGGTTGGCGATAGGTGTCCCTAAGATTTGCTCCTGAATTGGGAGAAGTATTTACTGACTGTCTTAGATTAAGGTCAAAACTCAAGTCCAACTTTTCATTAACCGTAAAATCAGAATTAAATCTACCCTGATACCTTTTGAAATTAAATCCTGGAATATTTCCATCCTGGTCCTGGTACGATATCGTCGCTTTTACACGTGCCTTATCCGACCCTCCGCTGATATCTACATTGTGGTATTGCATGGCTCCATTTTCTGAGAAATGTAGACCAACCCAATCTGTATCTGGATAAAGATCGGTGTTTCCCGGATTCGCTAAATACTGGTCTAAGGTCGCCTGATCTCCAATCGCCTTCAAATAATCTAGTGCACCTACACCTTTAGGTTGATTGGTTGGTTCTTGAATACCAATATATCCATTATAGCTTACCTTGACCCCTCCTGCTTTTCCTCTTTTGGTAGTAACTAAAATCACTCCATTGGAAGCCCTAGAGCCATAAATGGCTGCTGCACCAGCATCCTTTAAGACAGATATACTTTCAATATCATTGGCATCCAACCCATTTATATCCCCTTGAACACCATCAATCAACACCAATGGTGAGGAGCTGGCACTAAATGATCCCCGCCCACGAATGACCAAGCTTGCACCATCATTCCCTGGTTGGCCACTGCTTTGAATAGCGGTCAAGCCCGGGATTGCTCCTTGTAAAGCCTGCGATACCTGGAATGTCGGCTGCTTAACCAACTCCTTGGTATTTACCGTGGCAACGGATCCGGTAAGATCTGCTTTCTTTTTGGCGCTATAACCGACCACCACTACTTCTTCCAAAACCGAAGGTGACAAAGAAACCTCCAATGAGCTCTGGTTTTTTACCTGGACTTCTACCGATTCATAACCGATAAAAGAAATGACCAAATAGGGATTATTGATGTCCTCAGGTATCTCCAAATAAAACTGACCTTCCAGATCTGTCACTGCCCCTATTCCTGTACCTTTTATCAGTACACTCGCACCGGGTAACCCCTCTCCTGAGTCTTCTGCCAATACTTTTCCTGAAATTTTCCTTTCGGCATGATCAGAGTAGATACTGACCTTGCTCATGTCGCTACCGGAGAGTTCCCCTGTCAACGTGGCTGCACCAGCCTTGTCAAAATGAGCATGTGCTGCAGAACTTACTACCATTGCACCTAGCAATGTGCAGCAAATTTTTAATTTATTTTGTAAGTAAAGATTCATAACATTTCAATTTATTTTGGGTTATAAAAAACAACTATTTAGAGTACTATTTATATAAAACTATTTATTTACACCTCCTTTCAACCATAGTTACCCCATTACCTCCTCGCATGCAAAGGTTCCGTATTGGTAATAACTACTACTGATTTATCTTATTGAGATTTCAAACAATGAGGCCGGCACACTGTCATTGCTTGTTTTAAGCGCAATTTTAAGTTTTTTGGTCCGATGTCCTTCAGGAATCGAAAGTTCAGTTATCCCTTGATAATTATTTTGGACACTTGCGATCGACTTTCCCGAGCAGTCCATCACCGTTGCCTCCTGAATGATAAAAGGGACAATATCCTCAGGATGATCCATTAGCGATGATTCCATGGCGTGGTCGTAGTCGCAATCCCAGTAGAACCGTATGGAAGAAACCGTGACCTCATGATCCCATTCCAGCTCTAGGGAAGGGTCCTTATCATTCCAATCACTTACCCATCCATTGACCTTCTCATAGGGCCTTACAAAACCATTATTGATTTGGGAAACATCGAAAGCATGCAAGGCAGGGCTGATCGTCATGGCCAAATTTTGTCCCTCTGGTCTTCTCCCTGGGGTCCAAAACTCAAAAGCATCCACTCCTATATCCCTATCCGGCTGCTGCATACCATTATTGGAAACAGCTTTATTCGATTTTTGGAACACGGAGATTATTCCAGTAGCTCGCTTTTGGCTATTCAAAACAGCCACTTTATCATTACTTCTGAAAAGCAAGAAACCGTATTGGTCGGATGGGAAAGGTTCAGAGAAAGCAATGGATATCCGCTGTTGGCCCTTTTTGAGTCTTATCTCTTTTTGTTCTATCAGCCTGTCAGGGGTATAATTGTGCGCCTTAAGACTGGTCTGAAGTTCACAGCAGAGACTGGTTTCTTCCTCTGCATTGATCATTACCGAAAAGGTATAGCATTCTCCTTTTTTTAAGGGTAATAATTGGGCCGACGCATGTTCCAGTGACTGCCAATCTCCATCAAATGGGATTTCACTCAGCACCAAGGTGCTGGAAGCTTTCAGGGTACAGGAAGATGTCAAGTCCTTACTTTTATCTATTGCTATCCCAGGGATACTTTGCCCGTTAAAGTTCAATCTTTGCTGAAGGACTTTCAAGCTTCCATTTTCCAGAATTTGCTTCGGGAGCATCCCTTTTTCCATACATAATGCCGCTGCTTCCCCAACAGCTTGGGCCCCATGGGCACAGGTTCCCATAACACGGGTGGAGCCAAAAGCCACATGAGAGGCACTGATGATCCTTCCGGCAAGAAAGAGGTTATCTATATCCTTACTGATAAAACTCCGAAGAGGAAGCTGGTAGACACCTTTGGAGTGCCATTGATTACAGCCAGGCCTACTGGTATACAAACCATCTGCTGGATGAAGATCCAGAGACCATCCTCCAAAGGCTACGGCATCTTCAAACGTTCTTTGCTCCACCACATCCTGTTGTTTCATCATATAAAGCCCTTCAAACCTTCTGCTTTCCCTTTTTCCTGGAATTGTCCCAACCCATTCCAGTGTGAGGTTTTCGGTATCTTCAAAGTTCCCGCTGTTTTTAATGTAATCCCAAACACCGTAAACTACTTTCCATAGTTCCCATTTAATCTCCTCGGTATCGTGAATGGTGTCTTTCCTTCCCCCATATTCGATCCACCATAGACGACAACCATAATCTTTTTCATTCAAAATCTTATACCTGGGAATTTCTTCTATATTTTTCAAGGCATAAGCCGGCGGAACATATTTGACCGGTTTTTCAGCCCTTTTACTGTAGAAATACAGGGAATGGCCCAACAGCTCTCCATAGGATTCATCGGGGGCAAATTTCTCCCCGAATTCTTCCATTTTCTCTGCCCCCATCCTAAAAGCTGCACCGGAAAGAAAAGCTACTACACCATCTCCCGATGCATCACAGAAATAGTGGGATTTCAATCTATATTCAGTGGAGTTCTGACTGCAGAAAGCCTTCACAAAGTCAATTTCCCTCTCTGATTTCTTGATTACTTCATGGACACTGGTATTTAACAAGAGTTGGATGTTTTTCTCATTGGTCACTTTCTCCAACAAGACAGTATCCAAAATCAAGGGATTCCCTTCTTTGTTACGGTAAAGGTTTTCCAAAAGGATTTCATTGATCACCCCACCTTCTCTTGACCAACGGTTATTATTGCCCATATGGGAAGTGGCTCCTAATATCCAAAGCCTGACTTCACTGGAAGCATTCCCCCCCAAAACAGGCCTATCCTGGACCAGAATCACTTTGACACCTGCCCTTGCAGCTGTAATGGCTGCACAAACACCAGACATCCCTCCTCCTATCACTACCAGATCAGCCTCCAAATCCTTTGTTTGTGGCTTTCTTGTATTCGCTTGATACCCTTGTAAAATCATTTATCAATTATTAACTAAACTTTTATTTTCTTTATACTCGACTTTGTTTGCCTTATACCATAAAAAACTCCCAATCACTACAATGGCCATCCCGGCAGAAATCACCACCGCATTGGCATAATCTGCGATTGCTCCGAGTAGGGAGATGAGTGTACCTATGGCGATGATTCCCATTCCAATGATCCGGATCCCACGGGTATTACTGGAGCTACTGCTTTTTTCCTCTTTGGAGCCGGAAGAAAAACGGCTGAATTCCTTTGCCACATGTCCCTTTTTGTACAGCCAGTATTCAAAAACCAGTAGCATAACTGCCGGAAAAAGAGTACCCAACAACATTTCCTGCGACCTCGTCAGACTCACTCCTAACCAAACAGGAGCAAGTAAATTAAAGAACAGATTGACAGATAAACTCACCAAAGTGGTGGACAAAATCGTTTTGCCCGTTTGGCGCTTTGAAAAAAGTGACCAAATTACCGGCAAATACATACTACCTCCCGTAATAGCTGCCACGCTAAAAATAACCTCTACGATTCCTCCCATATAGGGAACCAAGAGTGCCACCATTATGGTCAGAAAACCAAAACCCAAAGTGGCCAACCTTCCTACTTTGACCATGTTTTTGTCCGAACTGTTAGGTTTTAGGACTTTGTAGATATCATTGGTAAAAACCCCTGCAGCGATGTTCAGAGTAGTATTGACCGAGCTTGATGTTGCAAAAATCATCCCCCCCAATATTAAGCCCAATATCCCGGCAGGCAAGACTTCCTTGGAAACCATCAAATAGGCATCTTCCATGGCCAGGCCCGTCAAAGTGGGATTCATTACCCTGTAGATCATCGGAGGGAGCATCCATACCAAGGGGGCTACCAAGTACAAGGCGCCAAAAGCATAGCCCACTTTTTTGGCATCATTTCCTGACCTTACACTTGTATAACGTTGGACGTAAGCCCAATTTCCACCGATAAAAACAAAATTATAAATGGCAAAGGCCAGCATAAATTCAGGAGAAAACTCTTGACTGGTCCAGTTGAAAAAAGCTGCTGGAGCTTTGGTAATAAAGGCATCCATACCGCCTACCTTTGACAAGGTCAATGGCAAGACAATAACTACGGCTGCTGTGAGGACGATAAACTGCAACACATCAGTAACCAAAACAGCCCATAAACCACCCACTGCAGTATACAAAGCAATAAATATCCCCAATAAAACTATACAATAATGAAGTGGAAAGTCAGTAGATACCTCTATAATTTTGGCAACAGGGTATAAGAATCCACCCGTTGTGAAAATGGAAATAAGGAAAAACAAATAAGTGTATGTTTTTTGTGCCGATGTGCCCAAGCGCAGCGAAATGAATTCGGCGGCAGTCACCACGTTCTTTTTCCTCCATTCCTTTGCCAAAAACATTCCTATAAACAATCCTGCCAGACACATCATCCATTGAATAACCACAGAAACAAAGCCCTGACTATAGGCAATAGATCCCCAGACCACGAAAGTACCTGCAGAAAAAAAACTCATGAACAGCGACAAGCCGTTTATTTCCCAAGGAACTGCCCCTCCTGCAGCAAAGAATGATTTAATGTCCTTTCCGCTTCTGGAAAAAGACATTCCGGTGATAAATACTATCACCGAAAATAGTAATATGGACCACAGGTCTAGATTGTTCATAGATTATCTTGAGCTTTGAGTGTAGCTTAAATTTCGCAATACAATTGATCAGTTACCAATCAAATAATAGAAAAGTGTGCGGAAACGCTACCGGAAACGTTCCCTTTTTACGGGAACGTTTCCGGTAAAATTATATATTTATATTTGGTCAGACTTCAAACAGGACATGATGAAAAACATTACCATTAAGGACATTGCAAAAGAATTAGGATTGGCTATCTCCACTGTCTCAAGAGCATTCAATAACAAGGGAGACATCAAAGAGGAAACCAAGACAATGATCCTGGAAAAAGCGGAAGCGATGGGATATCGCCCCAATCCTGTGGCTAAAAGGCTAATTTCACGCAAAACGTTTACCATTGGAGCGGTGATTCCAGAATTCATGAACAGTTTTTTTCCCGAAGTCTTAATGGGGATCCAAGACATATTATCCAGCAACGGGTACCAACTTGTCATCACCCAATCCAATGAAAACCCTACCATGGAAAAGGATAACCTAAATTACCTGTACAGCAATATGGTAGATGGTTTAATTGTCTCCATTACAGACAATTCGAATTTTGCCCATTACAAGAATCTATCTGAGAAAGGACTCCCTATAGTGTTTTTTAACAGGGTATTTGATATCCCCAATACCAGTTGTGTGAAGTTTGATGATTTCAAATGGTCCTTCTTTGCTACCGAACACCTCATTTTACAGGGGTACAAAAAGATATATCACTTGAGTGGGAGAAAGGAACACCAGAAGTTGGAATTATTTACTGAAAGAATAAAAGGATTCAAAAAAGCCTTGGAAAAGCATAATCTACACTTTAGTGAAGACCATGTAATCAGTACAGGGTTATTTCACTATGAATCAGAGCAAGTCGTCCAACAACTTATCGAAGACAAAAATTTACCCGATGCTTTCTTTTGCGTCAATGACAGTACCGCCATCGGTGCTATGAAAACCTTGAAGAAAAACGGGTACAAAATCCCTGAAGATATTGGGATTATGGGCTTCACAGAAACACCCATAGTGGAAATGGTGGACCCTTCCCTAAGCAGCGTCAAACAACCCACCTATGATATGGGAGTTCAGGTTGCCAATTTATTAATAGCCCAATTGAAGGACGAAAAAAACTTCCGTCCTCAAACCATTGTATTACAAGGCAAACTCAACATCAGAGAATCATCACAACTAAAGAATCAGGGAAATTGAACGAATCAGTTTTGTTTAAAACTATAGAAGCCCGGAAATGGACAAAGCATAAGCGGGGTAATCCATTTATTTCATCCATCTCCGGGTTCTCCGTCAGTTTTATTTTTAAGCTCTTTTACTCCTACTCCTTCGGATCACCATACAGCATCAGCCCAAATCCCAGAAAGAGGATATCTTTTAAAATAAAAAAGTCTGTAATCAGCACTCCATCCACCTGCCTCCAAACATTAGGGGTGGTTATCAGGAAACTTAAGGTGGTTATAAAGGTCAGCATCACCAAAACAGCAGCCACTTTGGCTATACTTTTTTGATAATATCCTAGCCCGATCAAAATGGCGGTCACTATTTCAACCACACCAATAAAATTAGATACCTGCTGATCCGACAAGACAAAATAAAGCCACTGGGTAAGCGGATGATTAATCATCAAGGGTTTTATCGCCGCAGCTTCCGTAGGAGTAAACTTAAACACTCCAATCCATAATAAGGACAAGATCACTCCAAAGGAGGACACATAAACCCCATACCGGTAAATTCTTTTTTCGAAACTCATACTCTTTCTTTTGTTTAAACTTTAATCTCAACTCATCTCCTGTATTTCATATCTTCAAATGTAGGTCTCAATGAAGGGACAAAATGTATAGGAGTTTACAGTTTGGATAAATTTGTCACCAATGAGCTAAAGGGATCAAAAAATAGTAAATAAGGAGCATGAGCGGATCCCTACGATACAGGGCAGGTATTGAGGCTTTGTTCCTTTCACCGGTTTCCAGGTCCCTGTTTTTATATTTCAACAGGCCATGATATATTTACCTAATCAATTCCTCCAAAACAGCAACCACCGCCCCCCATCAAAGTGACTTAATACAAATTACAGTGGAAAATAAAGTTGACTTACGCTTTTGGTATTTACGCGACCATAAATTCTTCAGGGAAATCAGTAACAAAGATTTAAAGAGCTTATGTGTAATTTCCGGATTTAAAAAAGGGAAGAAGGGTGATCTGGTATTTTTTGGTTCTGAGGAGCAGTCCATGATATTTTTTTTAAAGAAAGGCGTCATAAAAATTGTCAGCATCGGTAAAGATGGAGAGGAAATAGTTCAGGAAGTTGTCCGGAAAGGCGATATCTTTGGTCAATTCCCTGATGCTTCCGATGATACCAAGGAACGAAACGAATACGGAATCGTCCTTACCAATAACGTGGTCCTATGCAGCTTTACGGTAAAGGATTTCGAAGCTTTGATGATGAAAAAGCCAGAACTGGCCTTGAAATACACAAAATTCATCGGTTTGAAATTTAAAAGAATTTCAAACAATTATACCAACCTGTTTTTGAAGTCTGCAGAGCATCGTTTGATTCAATTCCTGATCGAGTGGGCCAACTCAGAAGGAATAGCGTTCCAGAGTGAAATCCATTTAGAAAATTATTTGACCCAAGCAGACCTGGCCCAGATCATTTGCAGTACCAGGCAAACGGTCATTTCCTTGATCAAAAAGTTGGAGACACAACAACTAATTCACTATTCCAGAAAAACCATTATTCTACTCGATGTAGAAAAATTAAAGGATTTTTTGAGCTAATGTAAACTAACTTACAATTCATTTAGCCGGTCAAAACTATTTTTGGGTATCATCAAAATTCACCCAACATGATACCATTATCATCAAAGCTAATTTTCTTGTTCTCTTTCTTTTTTATGCTTCAATAGCCCAATCCTCCAACCACCAAAACCTCGAAAAAGGAATAGGCGTGCACGGTTATGACCTTGTCAGTTATTTTGAGGAAGGACAAGCAAAAGAAGGGGAACCGTCAATTTCGGCCCCATACCAAGGAGCCACCTACTATTTCTCCTCAAACAAAAACAAATTACTCTTTCTTAAATCACCGGCGAAATACTTACCTCAATACGGGGGATACTGTGCATTCGCTATGGGGGACTATGGGGAAAAAGTGGATATCAACCCCAAAACCTTTAAAGTCCAGGGGGGTAAGTTATATCTCTTTTATAATGCCTACTTAAACAACACCTTGACCTCATGGAATAAAAAGGAGGATTTCCTGAAAAAGAATGCCGACAAAAACTGGAAGAAAATAATTTCAAGAAAATGAATGTATCAAAAAAAAGTATGTTGATTGCAGTAAATATAGCTGTAGCCATCATCTACTTACAGACCTTGTTTTATAAATTCACAGCCCACCCCGATTCCGTTTATATCTTTTCTCAGTTAGGTTCAGAACCCTATGGCAGGTATGTCATTGGACTGTTGGAGCTTATCTGCTCCATCATGCTCTTAATTCCCGCAAGCTCGCTGATCGGAAACGTCCTGAGCCTATTTATCATTGCTGGAGCAATTTTAAGCCACTTAGGACCTTTGGGCATCGTGGTACTCCATGATGGAGGAAAGCTTTTTGAGATGGCTGTTGCGATATTTTGTCTTAACATTTTAGCCCTCTTTCTCCACCCTGCCACCTTTTTCTGGAAAAAAAAGCTGTTCCCATGAAGCTGACTAAGTTAATAATTCTGATATTTTGGCTTGTTATTTCGGCAGCAAGCTGTTTACGATAACAATTATGCTAAAAAATCGCTTATTGATGAAGTAGGAAGATCAAGAAATGCTACCATTTGCCAATAATTAAAAAAACTAAATGAATAAAACAGCCATCATTCAAAATTTAGAATCCCTAATTGAACTTATCGAACAACTGTCCGATGATGAATACAAAACCCGATTAGCCATTTTGGACGAAAACAGTATCGGTGAACACGTAAGGCATGTAATCGAATCATTTGAATTACTGCTGAAATCCTACCCTTCGGGCCGACTAAATTATGAAGCAAAAGAGAGGAACCTTAAAACCCAAACCGAAAGGGAATTTGCCGTTTCTCTCCTAAAATCCATTAAAAGCAATACCCAATTACCCGATAAACCGCTTGAGCTGAAAAGTGCTGCAGAGCTGTCTTCACAGCCTTTGACCTCGAGTTTTTACAGAGAACTGGAATACAATTTTGACCATAGTATTCACCACCAGGCCCTGATAAAAATAGGCTTAAAGGAACTGGACAAAAGCCATTTGGTAGACAAAAGTTTCGGACTGTCCCCCTCAACCATAAAATACAAGTTCAATGTGCACTGTTAGTTATGTACCGCTTAAGGATGGGGTAGTGCTCACATCAAACCGGGATGAAAGCAGTAAAAGAAAACCTTCCTTCCCTCCTGAAACCTATAAAATAGGAAACAAGTCGCTTACCTACCCAAAAGACCCCGCAAGCAACGGAACCTGGTTTGTGGTAGCGGGAAGCCAACTAATGGTCGTACTTTTAAATGGTGCCAAAGAAAAACATATCCCCTCTCCTCCGTATCAATTGAGCCGAGGCAAGATTCTCCTTATGATTGCCTCAGCAACCTGTCCCCTGAATGCTTGGGAAGAAATAAATCTTGAACAAATAGAGCCATTTACCATAATTATGTATTATGATAAAGCTCTTTATCAATTGATTTGGGATGGAGCAAAGAAAGTAAATACTCCATTAAATGAAAAAGAGTGCCATATTTGGTCGAGTTCAACATTATATCCTGCCGCGGTAAGGGAGTCCCGTGAGTCATGGTTCAAAGATTTTATATCAACCGTTCATGTCGACAGTGAGCGCATTCTCGACTTTCATCGAAATACCAAAAGGGATGATAAAGAAAATGGCCTGGTGATCAACCGGGGAAATAAGATGCTTACAAAGTCCATTACGCAGGGAATTATCAAAAATGATGAAGTTAGCCTAAAACACCTTGACCTCATACAAAATACGCTTTCACTTCACCATGAGAGACTACATCAGGATATTTGTTTATAAACTATTTCACTGGGAATTTTGGCCGATGTGGGCGATTTATGCTCCCTTAATTCCTCTATGGTTTTACTATTTCATCAAAACACTTAACCCAACTTTGTATAAATACATCAATCCAGGGATAAGGAACGGAGGCTTATTTAACGTAAGCAAAGCGGCTATTTATGCCAAGCTCCCCCCTGGTTCCTATCCAGCAACAAGGAGGATGAAAAATGGCAAGCTGCTACAAGTGGACGGCTCTGCATCATCATCGAGTGACTTGCCTTATCCCATAATAGTGAAACCAGATGACGGTTGCAGAGGAAAAGGGGTGAAAAAAATTTACGATAAGGCATCATTGGACACATACAAAGAGCTCCACCCAGAACCCTTCCTGATCCAGGATTTTATTGACTTCAACAAAGAAGTGGCTATTTTTTACAGCAGACATCCCATGGAGCAATATGGAAAGATATCGGGTATTACCACAAAGGAGTTTTTGACGGTGGTGGGAAATGGGACCAGCTCATTGAAAGAGCTTCTGTACGCTAAGCCCAGATATGCCATGCATATCAAGCGGCTGGCAAAGAAAATGGATCTCAATCAGGTTATAGCTAAAGGCGAATCGATTGTCTTAGAAGAAATTGGCAATCATAACAAGGGTACAAAATTCTTGGACGGTTCCCATCTTAACTCCAGGGACTTAGAAAAAATCATCCATAAAATTGCCTCCTCCATCCCAGGATTTTATTATGGAAGATTTGATTTAAAATACGTATCCCCCTTACGAACTGCGTATTTTAAGATAAAACCCAAGTCCCCATTTTTGTAAAAAAGATAGGATATGGACAATTTGACCGAAACCATGACCTCCTTGGTTTGCGAGTTCGAACAGAGTGGCATGACGCAGAAGGCCTTCAGTGCCTCCAAAGGGATGGGATTTCATAAATTCAATTATTGGTACCGCAAGCTGAAGAAAGAGGCAGTCTCCAAAGAATCCGCTGCTAGGTTTATCGAAGTGGACACATCCGGTGCCCACCGGGGAGTGTCCGCACTTGAGGTGAGCTATCCCAACGGGGTGCGGGTATCGGTTCCCTCAGGGGACCTTTCGGTGGTGTCCTCGCTGATCAAGCTGTACTGATGTTCAGCCTGGGTTCGGGCAACCGTTTTTACCTTTACGGCAGTCCGGTGGATATGCGCAAGAGCTTCGACGGCCTGCACGGTCTGGTCAGCTCCCATACCGGCAGGGATCCCCTCTCGGGAGATGTCTTTGTCTTCCTCAACAAGTCCAGGACACTGATCAAACTGCTGCACTGGGAGCACGGCGGTTTTGTGCTTTACTACAAAAGGCTGGAAAAAGGGACCTTTGTGCCCCCCTCACCCTGGAAAGGGAGAACCGTCAGCTGGCCGGAACTGGTACTGATGGTAGAGGGCATCAAAGTGGAAAGGTCAAGACAGTCGCCCCGCTATGTGCACGGAAGGTAAAAAAAAATACCTGACCGTGGTTCAGTTTTTTTTAGGGGCAACCGCCCCTGTGTCCATTAATGGGGTGTTTTGGTTCCCGTCTATTCAAAATACTCTCCGGAAACTGTTTTTTCCACCGGGCCTGTGGAAAAATAATCCATGGAAGACCGCCAGTGATGTATTATTTTCGGGGCATGTCAAAACCGCTCGACCAGTTGACCAAAGCAGAACTGATATCCCTTTTGGAGAAAAGGGAACAGGAATCGGTACGCCGACTGGAGGAAAAAGAGCAGGAGATCGATCGTCTCCGTGGGATTGTCGACCGTTTTGCCCGCCTGGCCTTTGCCCAGAAGCGGGAACGCTTTGAGGCCAACAGGGACCAGCTTCCCCTTCCCTTTGAAGCGGATCCCGTAAAGGAGGAGCAACAAGGGGAGGAACTGGGCAAAAAGATCGAGTACATCAGAAAGAAACAACCCAGGGAGAGCCATCCCGGAAGACACCCGCTTCCCGGCCACCTTCCCGTGGAAGAAGTCGAGATCCACCCCGAAGGCGACCTTTCGGAGATGGAATGTATTGGCTCGGAGGTGACCGAGGAGCTGGACTATGTCCCTGCAAAACTTGTTGTCAGAAGATACATACGCTACAAGTACGTGCCGAAGCAAAAAAACGACAGCACGAAGGTAGAGATAGGGCCCCTTCCCTCGAGGTTCATCGAAAAGGGGATTGCGGGGACAGGCCTTCTGGCCAGCATCCTGACCGACAAATATGTGGACCACCTGCCGCTTTACCGGCAGCTGCAGCGCTTCAAAAGGGAAAAGATCCCGATAGCGGCCTCCACCATGGACGGCTGGGTCCGTCAGAGCCTTGACCGGCTGGAAATCCTGTACGATTGCCTGCTGGAGGATACCCGTTCCAAGGGCTACCTCCAGGTGGACGAATCGACCATAAAGGTATTGGACGGCGAAAAAAAGCAGGCCGCCCACCTGGGATACTATTGGGTGTACCATAACCCGATGGACGGTACGGTATTGTTCGATTACCAGAAGGGCCGCGGGGGCAAGGCCCCGGAAAGGATGCTGAAGGACTTCAGGGGGTACCTGCAGACCGACGGCTACAGGGTGTATGAAAGCTACGGAAGCCGGAAGGAGGTCACCCACCTTGCCTGCTGGGCCCATGCCAGAAGGGAATTCTTCGAGGCCAAGAACAATGATGCCAAAAGGGCCGAGACGGCACTGCTGTTCATCCAGAAACTCTATGGGGTGGAAGCCCATTGCCGCGAAAAGGGGCTGGATGCGGACCAGAGAAAGGCCTACCGCCTTGACCACGCCCTGCCGGTGCTCAACGGCTTCGCCGAATGGCTCAAGGCCGAGCTGCCCAATGTGCTCCCGAAAAGTGCCATGGGAAAGGCCATGCTCTATTCCATGAACCGATGGGCAGAACTGTGCAACTACCTGCTGGACGGCAACCTGGAGATGGACAACAACCTGATCGAAAACACCATCAGGCCACTGGCACTGGGAAGGAAAAACTACTTGTTCGCCGGCTCACATAAAGGTGCCGAAAGGGCGGCCATAGCCTACTCCTTCTTTGCCATGTGCAAGAAAGAGGACATCAATCCCTATGAGTGGCTCAAATATGTCATGGACAACATCATGGACACCAACCACAGGGATATCAGAAAACTCTACCCACGAAACTACAAAAAGCAAATCCTCAAATTATAAAGACGGGATTGGTAGGGGGGATACGGAAGATAAGTCCGTAAAGTACCCGAATGTATGTTCCGAGTTCAGACGAAGGAATAAGCGCATTGCCCAATACCGTATAAATAAATACTTGCCAATGAGGCCTTCTAAGGAGTTTGTTCATAAAGAAAAGTTGGATTGGCTCTGACAAGGCCTGTTAAACGTAGCTTTTTTTCTTTTTTGAAATTATGAAATCAATTTGTTCCTTGTCATTAAATAGTTTGTCAGGCAGATAAATACTAAGCCCATTTACAGGTTTTAGAAGCAGCCCATTTTTTGTTTTTATTATATTTTTTAATCCATTCCAGTTAAGTTCTCCTGTGGGAAATGGTCCATTATGTTTAATTCTGGTTTCACTGAATTCTATCTTTAACAGTTGTCCTGTAATTTGACCGTCTAAGCGGTCTTTCAACCATTTCCTTTTCTCACGATAGAATTTCCAAAATTCATAAATTCCAACTCCACTGAAAATGAAGCCTTCAGCTAGACAGGTTTTTGTCCACGAATTGCACGAATTTTCACAAATTGCTTTTAAAAAGTGGAGCCGTCCACGGTTGGCAGTGGACAGTCGACAGTGGACTCGTATTTGAAAGTTACAAAGCTGGGATAGAAAATTTTTGTCCACGAATCCACCTCGGCGGACAAGTTTACACGGATTAGCACGAATTACTTTTGAAAAGGGAAGCCTTCATATTCACCGTTGACAGTTGACGGTCGACAGTGGACTAGTATTTGTTATGCTACTTAAGTTTCATTTTAGCTGATTAATTCTTTCAATTGCAAATTCTCTGACTTTCTGATCTTTTTCTTTTTTTGCTATTTCTCTGAGACTTCGTTCAAAAGT
>NZ_BAAHAP010000049.1:0-36012 GCF_054777495.1 Echinicola sediminis
ATTTATACCGTCTTAACAGTAGCGGTAATGTGCCTGACCCTAATATGCGGGCCCAGCAGTTACGCGCAAGCTCAGACCGTGAGCGGAAAAGTGACGGATGCCGATTCCGGCGAGCCTCTTCCCTTTGTCAATGTATTGGTCAAAGGAACCACGAGGGGGACTACTACAGACATCGACGGACTTTATACCATTAATATAAATTCCTCCCAGGATGTGCTGGTGTTTTCTTTTATAGGTTTTGATGCAAAAGAATATACGGTAGGTAACCAATCTACCATTGATGTGCAGTTGCAGGGTAATACCAAACAGCTGGACGAGGTGGTCGTGGTAGGGTATGGTACACAGAGAAAGGCTGATTTGACGGGATCAGTGGGCTCTGTGGTCAGGGACGACTTTAACGTCGGCCAGGTAACCAACCCAGAACAACTCATTACCGGTAAGGTAGCGGGTGTTCAGATCACACCAAGTGGTGGTGCTCCCGGATCCGGTGGTAGGATAAGGATCCGGGGAGGTGCCTCCCTCAATGCCTCAAACGATCCATTGATTGTAATTGATGGCGTTCCCTTGGACAACTCCAAAACCTCCGGTACGGCCAATCCTTTGAATTTTCTTAATCCTAATGACATCGAAACGTTCGATATCCTCAAGGATGCTTCTGCTACGGCAATTTATGGTTCCAGAGCGTCCAACGGGGTGGTTCTTATCACTACCAGAAAAGGTAAGGAAGGACAGGCAATGAAGGTGAATATCAGTTCACTGGTCTCAGTATCTCAGGTAACCAAAACGGTGGATATGCTTTCTGCTGACCAGTTTAGGGAGGTGGTAGCCGAACAAGCTTCGCCATCCCAGGCGGCCTTGGTAGGAGAGGCCGACACCGATTGGCAGGATTTGATCTACAAAGATGCCTTGAGTTTTGATAATAACGTGTCCCTTTCAGGAGCTTACAAGTCATTGCCCTATAGGGTGTCAGTCGGATTCCTCGATCAAGACGGGATCCTGAAGACGGACAACCTGAAAAGGACCTCAGCAAGTATCAGTCTCAACCCTAATTTCCTCGATGACCAGCTTCATGTGAACTTTAATGTCAAAGGGGTGATCACCAAAAGCAGGTTTGCCAACCGGGATGCAATTGGTGCGGCAGCGGCTTATGATCCCACCAAGCCGGTCTTTGATCCAGAAGGACTTGGAGGCTATTGGGAATGGCTGAATGATAACGGTACTCCGCAGACATTGGCACCCAATAACCCAATGGGGCTGCTCATGCAAAAGGACGACAGGGGTACGGTTAAAAGAAGCATTGGTAACCTGCAATTGGATTATGAATTGCCTTTTTTAGAAGGACTTAACGCCAATTTGAATTTGGGATACGATGTCAGCTCCAGCGATGGAAGGACCATCATTGATCCCGCTTCTGCATCCGGATTTAACGAAGGAGGAAGTATCGCGCCCTATGAGCAAAGCAAAAGAAACTTGTTGGCTGATTTTTACCTCAATTACGCCAAGGAATTCACTAATAGCCGCCTGAACCTTTTGGTGGGCTATTCTGCCCAGGATTTCCTGATCAAGAACCCCACCTTTGCACGAGTGAATTTTGAAGGCGACACCCTTGCTGCTGCAGCGGTGGAATCCAGGCCACAATACCGATTGATATCCTATTTTGCCAGGGCCAATTATACCGTAAAAGACAAGTATCTCTTTACAGCTACTGTAAGAGCAGATGGTTCTTCCAGGTTTAGCCCGGACAATAGATGGGGGGTATTCCCTTCTTTGGCTGCAGCTTGGAGAATCAGTGAAGAAGATTTCCTTAAAGCGAATGAAACCCTAACAGACTTAAAGTTAAGGTTGGGCTTTGGGGTGACCGGACAACAGGATATAGGGTCATATTTCCCTTATTTGCCAAGGTATGTGCAAAGTGATGATGCTTCCCGATACAGTTTTGGGGACACCTACTATACCACTTTGCGTCCGGAAGGCTATGATGAAAATATCAAGTGGGAAGAAACGACGACCTACAATGCAGGTATTGACTATGAGTTTTTGGATGGTAAGTTGTACGGTACCTTGGATTATTACTTCAAGAAAACCGAAGATTTGCTGGCCGTTATTCCAGTGCCTGCAGGTACTAACCTGACCAATAGGCTCTTCACCAATGTGGGGAGCATAGAAAACCAAGGTGTTGAAGTGGGATTGAACTATAATATCATCAAAACCGCAGGATTCAACTGGGATATTGGCGCCAATTATACCTATAACAAAAACACCATCACCAGTTTGAGCAATGTGGAGGAAGATGCTGTAGGTATTTTGGTGGGAAGTGTCAGTGGTGGTACAGGCAATACCGTTCAGGTTCAGACAGTAGGCTACCAGCCCAACACCTTTTATGTGTACGAGCAGGTGTACGATCAAAACGGAGCTCCTATAGAAGGACTTTATGTAGATCAAAATGGAGATGGCATACTCAACGAGAACGACTGGGTTAGAAACGGTTTTCCGGATGCTCGGAACTACTTTGGTTTCAACTCTTCGATGAATTACAAAAACTGGAATTTAGGTTTTGTGCTGAGGGGAAGCGTGGGCAACAAGGCCTATAACAACGTGGCCTCTGCCAATGCTGCCTACCAGGGCTTAAGGTTCCCTGATTACCTGAACAATATGCCGGCAGATGTGTTGCGTACCAATTTCCAAAACTATCAGTTATGGTCGGATTATTATGTTCAGGATGCCTCTTTCGTACGAATGGAAAACATATCACTGGGCTATAACTTCGGAAACCTATTTGATTCCAATATCACCTTGAGGGCCAATGCCACCGTTCAAAATGCATTTGTCATTACCGAGTATGATGGGGTGAGCCCGGAAATCGCTCCTGGTGTGGACGATGCTACAGGAGGTGGAATAGACAATAACTTCTATCCGGTACCTCGCATATTCTCCTTTGGTGTCAATTTCGGATTTTAACCTTAAACCCTAATTAGCAATGAAAATTAATTGGATATATAAAATCACCATGATGCTGGCAATGATCAGTGCGGTATCATGTACGGATCTGGACCTGGAACCTTATAATGAAGTAACTTCTATTCAGGTTTATGAGGATTTTGACAACTATAAGGCTGTCTTGGCCAAGCTCTACGGAGGCTTAGCGGTCAGTGGTCAGCAGGGACCTTCCGGTAAACCGGATATCAGCGGTTTGGATGAGGGAGCTTCCACCTATATCAGGGCTTATTGGAAATTACAGGAGCTGCCTACCGATGAGGCGATCATCGCCTGGAATGACCTGGGCTTGCCTACCTTGAATACCATGCAGTGGACTTCGGACAATGGTTTTATTGCGGCCATGTATTACAGGATATTTTACCAGATTTCCTTAGCCAACGAATATATCAGGGAAACCAGTGATGAGAAAATGGCGAGTCGGGGCATTTCTGCTTCTAATCAGGAAATCGGCAGGGTGTTCCGGGCAGAAGCCAGGTTTCTGAGGGCCTTAAGCTACTATCATGCCTTGGACATGTATGGCAATGTGCCCTTTGTGACCGAAGAAAATGGAGTAGGGGCCTATTTCCCTGAGCAGACGAATAGGGAAGCCCTTTTTGCCTATGTGGAAAGTGAATTGCTGGATATTATTCCTGCTTTGGAAGATGCCAGGAGCAATGAGTATGCCCGTGCAGATAAAGCAGCAGCCTGGATGTTGTTGGCCAAGCTTTACCTTAACGCGGAAGTATATATCGGGGAGGAAAAGTATACAGAGGCATTGACCTACCTAAATGAAATTCTGAACAGCGGCTATACGCTGGAATCCAACTATAATTACTTGTTTTTGGCCGATAACCACCTGTCGAATGAGCTGATTTTCTCAGTGGCCTTTGACGGGGTAAATACCACCTCTTTTGGCGGGACCACTTTTTTGGTCAATGCAGCTGTAGGTGGAACCATGGACAGGGCTGAATTTGGGATTCCCGGTGGCTGGCAAGGCCTCAGAACCAGACCGGAAATAGTGGCTTTGTACCCCGGTACAGACGGGACTCCCGATGCCAGGGGATTGTTTCATACCGATGATCAGCAGGTGGATATTGAAAATATTTCCATCTTCCAAGATGGTTATGCGGTGAAGAAGTTTAAAAACGTCACCCGTACCGGAGAAAGAGGATCCAGTCCAGGAACAGATCAGGTAGATACGGATTTTCCTATGTTCAGGTTGGGGGATGTCTATTTGATGTATGCTGAGGCAGTCCTCCGCGGAGGCAGTGGAGGCAGTGCAGCAGAGGCGTTGGCCTATGTGAATGAACTCAGGGAAAGGGCCTATGGTGACGCTTCCGGAAATATTTCCGCTGGTGAGCTTAACCTTGATTTTATCCTTGATGAAAGGGCAAGAGAACTGAAGTGGGAAGCTCATCGCAGAACCGACCTGATCAGGTTTGGAAGGTTTACCACCGATGCTTATACCTGGCAGTGGAAGGGAGGAACTTTCGATGGCAGAGGGGTAGAGGCTTACCGTAATATTTATCCCTTGCCAGCTGCGGACCTGACTGCCAATCCTAACCTGAAGCAAAACACTGGATATTAACCCAAAATGCCGATAAAGATGAAAAAAATATATCATTACATTCTGTTCACCTTAGTACTTAGTCTTTTTGGGGCATGTACCGAGGACTTGGATCCTGTCATCAGCAGTGATCCCACAGCACCGGTTTTGGTGAATCCAGCTTCCGGAGCTACTTTGGTACTTACCGCAGAAGAGGCCGATGAAGAACTGGTCTTCGATTTTGAAAAAGCGGATTATGGTTTTGCGGCGGCAGCGGCCTATACTGTTCAGTTGGATTTGTCCGGTAATGCCTTTGCTGAGCCTGTCGACATCATTACTTCCAGAAGTGCCAAAGCGGTCATCAGCTATGCCGATTTTAACCAAAAACTTCTGACTAAAGGGCTTTCCCCTGGAGAAGCCAAAGAGGTAGAATTGAGGATTAAATCTACCCTCAATGCCAATGTGACTGATGAGTTTTCTGAATTGATCAGTATGACGGTGACACCGTATGAGGTGGCAATCGAATTTCCAAGATTATATATTCCTGGGGATTATCAGGGATGGAATCCAGCCAATGAAAATACGGTCATCTTTTCTGTCAACTCAGACAATGTGTACGAAGGGTTTGTCCATATCCTAGGTGGCTCCGGTGCATTTAAGGTCAATGAAGGGCCAAACTGGGATGTCAACTATGGAGATGATGGGGCTGATGGAACACTGGAACAAAACGGTACAGATATCAAAGCCACAGGAATAGGGACCTTTAAGCTCACAGTAGATCTCAATGACAAGACCTATAGTCTGGGAGCCCCTCTGTATTGGGGGATTATCGGAAATGCTACTCCCGGAGGGTGGGATGCTTCCACCCCAATGGAGTTTGACGCGGATGAAAATATCCTGACCATTACGACAGATCTGGTAGTTGGGGAAATGAAATTCCGTGCCAATGATGCTTGGGACAATAACTTTGGCGATGATGATAATGATGGAGTGCTGGAGGCCGGTGGAGGAAATATCGCCGTAGCCGAAGCCGGAAACTATACCATCACCATGGATTTCAAAGTACCGGGAGAGGTTTCGTACACGTTGGAGAAGAATTGATACGAATAAAAATAAACCCCTGATGTTTTTTGGTATGACCTTCCAGGCGCTTAAAGCCTGGAAGGTCTAAAACTCTTTCGATGAACCTGAACTATCTACAAAACATCCTTACTATTTTCCTGCTGCTGGTTTTGGTTGTGACTTCTTATGGCCAGGTCCGGACGGAACCTGCTTTTCCACGGGCGGATCAAAAGGTGAAAATCATTTATGATGTCAGCCAAGGGAGTTCTGGATTGGAAGGCGTGGATCAGGTGTATATTCATATCGGTGCGGTAACGGATAGACCAGGGTCCACCGAATGGGGTATTGTTCCTTTTGAATGGGGGAGTGCCAATGAACAGGCTCAAATGAGCAAGGTGGAAGGGGAGTCTGATAGTTGGGAATATGAGCTGACGCCAAATGCTTTTTTCAGCAGGCCAAATAATGAAACCATTTACCGTCTTGGGATGGTTTTCAGGAACGCCGACGGCAGCAAGGAGGGCAAAACAGAGAGCAATGGGGATTTCTTCGTGGACCTTGCCCAAGGCTTCGAGGTGTCCTTTGTGCATTCAAGTGCTTCCCATACCTTTTTAGAAATAGGGGAAGAGCTGGAAATCAAGGTAGCTTCCACAGCTCCTGCCAATTTACAGCTTACGATTAATGGAAAGGTGGTGGCTTTTGAAGCTGGGGCTTCAAGTTTGCATTATCTCTTTCATGCGGAGGAGGCCGGAGAGGTTTCGGTTTTGGCTGAAGCAAGCCAAGACGGGGAAAGCGCCAAGGCATCTTTTGAGATCACCGTGATAGGAGCGAGCCCTGTACTTCCGTTGCCGGAGGGTGTCAGGAAGGGGATTAATTATATGTCTGAATCAGAGGTGGTTTTGGTACTGGAGGCTCCAGGCAAAAGAAATGCTTTTGTAATAGGGGATTTCAATGATTGGGAAGTTTCGCCTGAGTATCAGATGAATCAAAGTCCGGATGGTGCGCTTTTTTGGGTGGAGCTATCAGCTTTGGAAGCCCAAAAGGAATATATCTTTCAGTATTTGGTGGATGGGGAAATACGTATCGCGGATCCTTATGCGGATAAGATTTCCGATCCCTTTCATGATCAGGAAATTATCGCAGAACAAAGGTATCCTGGGCTGAAGGCCTATCCAGAAGGGCAGCAATTTCAGGCTTCCTATCTTCAAACGGCTCAAGCACCTTATGACTGGAAATATACCGATTATGAAAAGCCCTCAGCTGAGGAACTTGTTATCTATGAGCTGTTGGTGAGGGACTTTGATGAAAGA
The DNA here is from genome assembly GCF_054777495.1 of Echinicola sediminis. NCBI lineage: Bacteria > Pseudomonadati > Bacteroidota > Cytophagia > Cytophagales > Cyclobacteriaceae > Echinicola > Echinicola sediminis. Next base: position 6,892 of record NZ_BAAHAP010000049.1, read on the forward strand.
AGGACTTATGAGGCGGTGACCGAGCGCTTGGACTACCTTCAGTCCCTCGGAGTGAATGCGCTGGAGCTGATGCCGGTGACAGAATTCGAAGGGAACTTATCCTGGGGTTACAATCCTTCTTTTTTCTTTGCGCCAGATAAGTATTATGGTACCAAAAATCAGTTGAAAAGGCTGATAGATGAAGCCCATAAAAGGGGGATAGTGGTGATTTTGGACATGGTCCTGAACCATGCTTTTGGACAAAGCCCCTTTGTGCGCCTGTACAATGAGGGGGATTATGGTGCTCCGACAGAAGAAAACCCGTGGCTGAACCCTACCGCTACCCATCCTTATAATGTAGGCTATGATTTTAATCATGAGAGTACCTATACAAAGTCACTGGTGGATTCAGTGTGCCATTATTGGATGGCTGAATACCATGTGGACGGTTACCGTTTTGATTTGAGCAAAGGATTTACCCAGCAGTTTTCCGGGGAAGATGTGGGCAAATGGTCACAGAAAGATGATTCCAGGATAGCCATCTGGAAGCGTATTTATGATGGTATACAGCGTAGTCATCCCGGAGCTTATGTTATTTTGGAACACTTGGGCGATAATAGTGAGGAAAAAATCCTATCCGAGTATGGCATGCTGCTTTGGGGCAATATGAATCATACCTTTAGGGAAATGGCCAAAGGATTGTCCAAGGATTTTTCCTACGCTTACGCTTCCCAAAGGGGCTGGGCCGAAAACCATTTGGTCAGCTATATGGAAAGCCATGATGAGGAGCGTACCATGTGGGAGACCCTGAATTTTGGTGACCGCTCTATGGTGGATCTTAGGGTACTGAAAAACGCGGTAAACAGAAACCAGCTATTGGCGGCCTTTTATTTTGGGATTCCCGGCCCAAAGATGATCTGGCAGTTTGGAGAGTTCGGGTACGATGAGGAACTGAACGATGACCGATTGGGAATTAAACCCACCCATTGGGAATACCTGGAAGATGAGGAGAGGCTGCGACTCTTGTCGCTGTACAAGGCCATGATCAGGCTTAAAACAGGTAATCAAGTGCTGAATAGCCCGCAAAGTGTTACTCTAAAACTCCAAGACAAGGTGAAAAGCATGGTTTTGGAAGGTGAGGACTTGGATCTGGTAATTGCGGGTAATTTTGGGCTTACCCAGGCAAAACAAGCTTTAGTTGATTTTCCAAGGGAGGGAAGGTGGTTTGATTATATTACTGGGGAAGATTTGGAAATCACAGGGAGCTCTGTGCCCATGGATTTTGAGGTGAACGGATTTAGGATATTCACCAGTGAAAAGCTGGAGAGGCCGACTGGTGACATTTATGAAGTGGATTTGATCACAGCTTTCCCAAAAGAAATTGGGGGGATTTCGGACATACGCCTTTATCCCGTGCCGGCTAGTCATGAGCTGAACGTGAGGCTCCCAGAAAATACGGGGGATTTTCAGTACAGAATATTGGATATGTCGGGAAAAGTATGGTTAGAGGGGGTAAATTATGGAAATGGTAACATTTTAGCCTTTCAATTAAAGGATATTAGAGCAGGTCTTTATATCTTTGAGCTCTCTGACAATCGTCAGGTGCTGAGAAAGCAATTTATCATTAAATAATCAAACCATTAAACCATTCGATTATGAAATTCAAACCAGGGATAAAGTACGGTGAGGAATTGAAAGATTTGTTGGAATATGCCAAGGAGAGCGAATTTGCTTTGCCGGCTGTCAACGTAATCAACACCAGTACTGCCAATGCAGTGTTGGAGACCGCTAAGAAAGTGAATTCTCCTGTGATTGTGCAGTTCTCCAATGGAGGTGCGCAATTCTTTGCCGGAAAAGGACTGGCTAACGATAAACAACAGGCTTCTATTGCCGGTGCTGTTTCCGGTGCCATGCACGTGCACAAAATGGCGGAAGCTTACGGTGTGCCAGTGATCCTTCATACTGACCATGCTGCCAAGAAGTTGATTCCTTGGGTAGACGGAATGTTGGCTGCCGGTAAGGAGTTCTTCGCTGCCTATAAAAAGCCTTTGTTCAGCTCCCATATGCTTGATCTTTCAGAGGAAAGCATTGAGGAGAACATTGAAACTTCTGTAAAATACCTTGCTGAATTCAAGAAGCTTGATATGGCCCTTGAAATCGAATTAGGGGTAACAGGAGGTGAAGAAGATGGCGTGGACAATACGGACATTGACAGCTCAAAACTTTATACCCAGCCTGAAGAAGTAGCTTATGCTTACGAAAAGCTGAAAGATGTGAGTGACCTGTTCACTGTTGCTGCCGCCTTCGGTAACGTACACGGGGTTTACAAGCCAGGAAACGTGAGCTTGCAGCCTAAGATTTTGAAAAATTCCCAGGACTTTATCTGTGAGAAATTCGGAGTTTCCGGTAAGCCCGTGAGCTTTGTATTCCATGGTGGATCCGGTTCTTCTGTAGAGGAAATCAGAGAAGCTAACAGCTATGGTTCTATCAAGATGAACATCGATACCGATATGCAGTGGGCATTCTGGGAAGGTGTTCTCAACTATTACAAAGAGAATGAAGGATACCTTCAGACTCAATTGGGTAACCCTGAGGGTCCTGATGTACCAAACAAGAAAAAATATGACCCGAGAGTGTGGTTGAGAAAAGGTGAAGAGAACTTCGTGAAGCGTCTTGAAGTAGCCTTTGACATGCTCAATGCGGTGAATAGAAACTAAGATTATTTACTAATCGGTACTTAAGGCCGTCTCGGGAGTTTACTTAACCACATTTCATAAATGGACCCAAGTTTTTGGGGGCGTTGTGATCTGAGTAGTTAAATAACTTCTGAGGCGGCTTTTTTGTGCCTAAACCCTAATTAAAAAATGCGTAAATTATTGAAATCATTCATCTATTGTCTGTTGGCTGTTATGACCGTTGGTTGTACTAAAGCCACCAAGGAAGAAAGGCAAGTGGAAAACTATTGGCCCAAAGCAGGAATAACCTACGAGATTTTTATCCAGTCCTTTTATGATACTAACGGGGACGGGATAGGTGACATCCAAGGGGTGATCCAGCAACTTGATCACGTAGAGGAACTTGGGGCAAATGCCATTTGGTTTATGCCCATCATGCCATCACCCTCTTATCATAAGTACGATGTGACAGATTATAAGGCCATTCATCCCGATTATGGTACGATGGATGATTTCAAAAAACTTATTGAAGAAGCGCATAAGCGTGATATCAAGGTGGTCATTGACATGATCATCAACCATACCAGCGATGAGCATCCCTGGTTTGTGGAGAGCAGAAAAGGCAGAGACAATCCCTACAGGGATTATTATGTATGGGCTCAGGCCGATACCATCCAGGATTATCTGGACAAAAAGGAAGTGACTCTGGACAGTGATAATATCCGTCAATGGCATAATCCAGGAGAGGGCAAAGATTATTATTATGGCTTTTTTACGGGAGATATGCCCGACCTGAATTTTGATAACCCCAAAGTCAGGGAAGAGATATATGAAATCGGCAGGTTTTGGCTTGAGGAAGTCGGGGTTGATGGTTTGAGGTTGGATGCGGCCAAGCACATTTATCCTGACGAGCGGGCAAATGACAACCATGAGTTTTGGAATGAGTTCAGGGCTGAGATGGAAAAAGTCAATCCCGATGTCTATTTGGTGGGAGAAGTGTACGACATGAAAGAAGTGGTGGCTCCTTATCTTACCGGACTGCCCGCCCTGTTCAACTTTGACTTTCATTATACTCTTCTGGAAAGTTATAAGAAGCAGGATGGTATGATGCTGGTGAAAAAACAACAGGAGGTATTGGATTTTTATCAGGGAATCACCGAAGATTTTATCGATGCAACCATTTCTTCTAACCATGATCAGCCAAGGTTGCTGAATGAGCTGGGAAAAAGCAAGGAGAAGCAAAAGCAGGCCATCGCCATTTTGATGACCATGCCGGGAGCTCCTTATCTGTATTATGGGGAAGAAATCGGTATGCTGGGGCAAAAACCTGACCCGAATATCCGGGAGCCGTTTTTATGGGATGAATTTCTTAAAGACTCCGGCAGGGCCTCATGGATAGATCCCCAGTTTTCCACGGACAATACCGTTACCCCGCTTGCTTTGCAAAAGGGCGATCCCGAAAGTTATTTTAACCACTATAAGGAGGTGATAAAACTGAGGAATTCCAATCCTGCATTGGCCAGAGGCAGCCTAGAGCTTCCCAAAGGCAAATACCCAAAAACCTTAATGGCCTATGGTAGAAGCACAGGCGAGCAGGAATTGTTCATGATGCACAATATTGGGGCAAAGGAGCTGAAAATAGATTTGCCAGAAGGGTTTAACCAAGCTTTATATGTCCTGAAAGGGGCAGCAATAGAAGACAGTAAAGTAGTACTTCCTGCTTATAGCAGTATCGTTTTGGAAAAGTAACGCTACCTGGACGGCGTATTCAGTCATGCGCCGTCCAATTTTTACCATTACAGGGCAAATCAAATTCTAGCAGACATAGAATGATTGCCTATCGTTTTAGCGTTTATCCCATTTCTCCAGTCAAAATTGCTTTTTAAAATATAACGAGTAAATTTGTTACTCACGAGTAAGTTTTTTACTCGATCATGTCTTATTACCTTAAAATTCGATGCTGGACATACTGATTACCTCCAAAACCAGGGTGAAGTTATTGGTGAAATTTTTTACCCATGAAGCCAATAAGGGTTATTTACGTGGTCTGGCGGAAGAATTTAATGAATCGACCAATTCCGTAAGGGTGGAGCTGAACCGGCTTTCTGAAGCGGGAATCCTGGTTTCCAAGCAAGAAGGAAACACCAAATCTTATACGGCCAATAAAAAACACCCCTTGTTCACAGAAATGAAAAGTCTGGTAGCCAAATACCTGGGCTTAGATCGGTTGGTGGAAGTCGTCATCAAAAAACTGGGAAACGTACAAAAGGCCATTGTCCTGGGAGACTACGCAAAAGGGATTGACTCGGGTGTGATCGAAATGGTACTGGTAGGAAAGGATATCAATAAAGAATATTTGGATTTTTTGATTCACAAAGCGGAAGAGAAAATTGACCGCAAGGTAAAAGTGGAGGTATATGAAGAAGCGCCTGCACATCTAGAGGGAATAGTAGTTTTTGATGTCTAAAAGCCCAGCACTTTATTCAGGGGATCTTTCAGTATTTTTTTAGTTTTGCCAAAGCTCTTTGCTGTTTGAGGAGCATCGTGCTTTTCAATTTACCATGTAAATCAGGGAAATGAGCGCGCAAAAAAGAAGAGATTACATTAAAAAAGCCTATTTTTGGGCTTTCTTAGGACTTTGGGAATTTTAAGCTCAATTAAACACGTTTTGATCATCATTCAAACGGAAAAAATAACATGAAAATAGGAATAGCGGCAGACCATGGGGGCTTTGACCAGAAGCAGGAAATTTATCAGTATTTGAAGAATAATGGCCATGATGTCATTGATTTTGGTGCTCATGAGTTTGATGCCAAGGATGACTATCCAGATATCGTAAAGCCTTTGGCGATGGCCCTTTCAAAAGGGGAGGTGCAAAAAGGAATTGCTATTTGCGGCAGCGGTGTAGGAGTCTCAGTTGCGGCCAATAAGATCCGAGGAGTACGGGCAGCCCTGATCACAGAGCCATATTCAGCCCATCAAGGGGTGGAACACGATGATATGAACCTGATGTGTCTTGGAGGCAGAGTGATAGGGCCGGCTTTGATCAAGGAATTGGTAGAGGTGTTTTTACTAGCTGAATTTGCCCAGAAAGACCGTTTTAAACGTCGCTTGGAAAAAGTGGAAGCTCTGGAAAGAGACTTTCTCCTGTAATCAACTCCAGGTAATAAAAGACAAAAAGTACAATAGAATATAATAAAATGGAACAATACGATTTTGGTATCGTGGGCCTCGGTGTTATGGGCAGGAATTTACTGCTCAATATGGCAGATCATGGTTTTGCAGTAGCTGGCCTTGATCTGGATGAGGAAAAGGCAACTTCCCTGGAAAGTGAAGCAGGTGAAGGTAAACGTGTTAAAGGTTTTACAAATGCGAAGGATTTTACAGGTTCTTTAAAGGGCCCCAAGGCAATCATGCTGTTGGTGCCTGCAGGAAAGCCAGTGGACGCGGCCATCAACTCTTTATTGCCCTTTTTGGAGCAAGGGGACATTGTGGTGGATGGTGGAAATTCCTATTTCCCAGATACCGACAGAAGATTTACGGCCCTGGCCGAAAAACATATTCACTTCTTCGGAATGGGGATTTCAGGAGGTGAAAAGGGAGCCCGGTTTGGCCCCAGCATGATGCCTGGAGGAGATGCTTTGGCTTATGAACGATTGAGGCCTGTGTTTGAAGCGATAGCTGCGAAAGTGGAGGGAGAACCTTGTGTAACTTATTTGGGCAAGGGATCAGCAGGGAACTATGTGAAAATGGTGCATAACGGTATCGAGTATGGCATCATGCAGTTGATTGCAGAGACTTATGACCTGATGAAGCGGGGCATGGGTTATAGTGATGTTGAAATACAAGAAGCCTTTGAGGCTTGGAACCAAGAAGAGTTACAATCCTTTTTGATTGAAATTACGGCTACCTTATTGAAGAAAACAGATGAAGAAACCGGTAAGCGGCTGGTGACCCTGATTTCTGACAAGGCACGGTCAAAGGGGACCGGAAAATGGACTTCCCAAAATGCGATGGACCTGCAGGCGCCGGTGCCGGTCATCGATGTAGCGGTACTGATGCGTGATGTTTCCAAATATAAAGAAGAGCGGGTAACGGCTTCCAAGGTGTTGACATGGAACGGTGATCATAAGGATGCTAAAGCCAGCACCGACAGCATAAAGAATGCCCTGTATTTTGCCATTATTACTACTTATGCACAGGGCATGGCGCAATTAGCCATTGCTTCCAAGGAGTATGATTATGGTCTCAATTTGGAAGAGGTGGCCAAGATCTGGAGGGGAGGATGTATCATCAGAGCGGCATGTTTAGAAGATTTCCGACAGGCCTATAAGCGGAATCCAGCACTGCCAAATCTTTTATTGGATGAAAATATCGGTAACGATCTGGTGGGAAGACAGGCGGATATCAGGGACATCGTCAAGTTGGCAGTGGACAAGGGGGTGCCTTTGCCTGCTTATATGGCCGCATTGGGTTATTTTGATGCTTATCGAAGTGAGACCTTGCCCACCAATGTGATCCAGGCCCAAAGGGATTTCTTCGGTGCCCATCAGTTTGAAAGAATAGACAAAGAAGGGGTATTCCACGCCCAGTGGAGTTGATTTTAAAGACAAGCGTTTAAACCCTATAAACAATAAACGAAAAGATGAAAACAACCAAAAAGGCAGCGCCTACCATCATCGTGATTTTCGGGGGGACCGGGGATTTGGCCAAGCGTAAGTTGGTTCCGGCTTTTTATAACCTGTATTTGGATGGTTGGATGCCGAATAAGTTTGCTATTATGGGCTTGGGGCGTACCGAATTGGACGCGGATGCCTATCGCCAGCGACTTTGTGAGGGGCTGGCCTCTTTTTCAAGGAGCGGCAAACCCAAAAAAGAGAAGTGGGAAGAGTTCAGCCCATCCATCAATTATCTCCAGTCCAATATCAATGATGCCAAATCTTACAGTGAATTGGCAGAAAAGATGGATAAAATCGATGAAGAGTGGGGGGTGAGAGCGAATAGATTATTCTATCTTTCCGTGGCTCCCCGGTTTATCGAAACCGTGACGCTCAATCTGAAAGAGTCCGGATTGGCGAGCCAGGATGATTTGGATAGAATCATCATCGAAAAGCCTTTTGGAACCAATAAGGAGACAGCCATAGAGCTGAACGATATGCTCCGAAGAACATTTAAGGAGGAGCAGATCTACCGCATTGACCATTACCTGGGAAAGGAGACCGTGCAGAATATATTGGCCTTCCGTTTTGCGAATGCCTTGTTTGAACCCTTATGGAACCGGAATTACATCGACTATGTGCAGATCACTGTGGCCGAACAAGTTGGCGTAGAAGACCGTGGGGGATATTATGAAAGTTCGGGTGCGTTGAGGGACATGATCCAGAACCACTTGTTGCAGATCTTATGCATGGTGGCCATGGAAGCTCCTGTTTCTTTCGAAGCGGAGGAAATCCGTAACCGGAAGGCAGATGTCCTACGGGCAGTCAGGAGAATCAAGTCGGAGGATGTCCATAAATATGCAGTGAGAGGCCAGTACGGCCCAGGCTGGGTAGAAGGAAAAAAAGTACCAGGATATAGGGAAGAAAACGGTGTGGAGAAAAATTCCGGGACGGAGACCTATGCCGCCATTAAATTTTATCTGGACAACTGGAGATGGCAAGGGGTGCCTTTCTATCTGAGAACGGGCAAAAGAATGCCTGTGAAGACCTCATCGGTGACGATTCAGTTCCGTCCTGTTCCGCACAGTACATTTGCCAAAGAACAGGCAGACAGTGTGATGCCAAACCGCCTCACCATCAACCTTCAGCCACAGATGGATATTCGGTTGAGGTTTACCGTAAAGCGTCATGGTCTGGAGATGAACCTTAACCAAGCAGACATGATTTATGATTATGATGCCTGCAGTACCCAGACACCAGAGGCTTACGAAACCTTGTTGCTGGATGCCATGAGAGGAGATCCTACGCTTTTCATGCGTTCTGATCAGGTGGAAGAAGCTTGGGATGTAATCGACTCCATTTTGGATGTATGGGAAAACAGGCCCTCTCTCGACTTTCCCAACTATGCCGCAGGTGCATGGGGACCAGAAAATGCAGAAGCATTAATTGCAAAAGACGGCCATGTCTGGGCCTTGAATCTTCAAAAAGACTGAGATAATTATGATCAATATTCAAAAAGATCCAGCTGAATTGGGCAAAGTTGCCGCTAACCTCTTTGTGGCGTCAGCCAAAGCGGCCATTGCAGAAAAAGGAAAATTCAACGTGGCACTTACCGGGGGAAGTTCTCCTGTAAAGCTTTACAAATTACTTGCTGAACCATCCTATAAAAGCCAGGTAGACTGGGATAAGGTATTTGTTTTTTGGGGTGATGAAAGATGGGTGCCTTTGGAGGATGAGCAGAGCAATGCAGGAATGGCTTATGCTACCCTGCTAAACCATGTGCCTGTTCCCAAGGAGAACATTTACCCCATGTGGGCAGCAGGGATTACCCCTGAAGCGAGAGCGGCAGAATATTCACAATATCTGGAAAAGGAGCTGGGCGATTCAGGAGAGTTTGACCTGATCCTATTGGGAATGGGGGATGATGGGCACTGTGCCTCTCTTTTTCCAGGAACCAAAGTGTTGGAAGAACAGGAAAAATGGGTCGAGGGCTATTTCTTGGAATCCAAGGATATTTACCGCATTACCTTGACGGCTCCCTTAATCAATAAGGCGAAGAAGATTGTGTTCTTCGTTTTTGGAGAGAATAAATCCCAGGCACTTTATGAGGTGTTGGAAGGTGATCGTAATCCAAGTCAATACCCTTCCCAACTGATCCAGCCTAATGAGGGAGAAATGTTGTGGTTGGTGGATGAAGCTGCCGCCAGCAAGCTGAAGGCCACCAAATAAACGGGGATCATATTATTATTTGATGAAAATTTTGAAAAGGAGGTGTAAGCCTCCTTTTTTATTGCTAATTTTTACAGCCGTTAGAATTCTCTAGACGACAGAATTCTACTTTTTATGTTTCACTTTATTCAAACAGGATGATAGTCAAAAATATTGAAGAAGGTAGTAAGGGGTTTTTTGTTGCAATGGAGGATGAGGAGGAAGCGGGAAGAATGACCTATTCTTTGGCGGGAGAAGGCAAGATGATCATTGATCATACGGAGGTCAATCCGGATTTCAAAGGCATGGGGATCGGGAAACTGATCCTAATGAACTTGGTGGATTTTGTCAGGAATAATAATGTCAAGGTGATTCCGCTTTGTCCCTTTGCCAAATCTGTGTTTCATAAGGAGGAGAAAATCAGGGATGTGCTGTTTATGTAAAGATTCGGCAGATTTTTAGGCTGAATGGCCTTGATTATTATATGAACGGGGGATTTTCATCAGCAGATTTTTTTAGTTTTATAACCTGCCGGACTAAACGGCAAGGTCAAAATCTTGGGATGCAAACCGAAAAGGTAATTTTATTTAATAAATACAAATGAAAAACAAAAACAATAAATCAGAAATCAACCAAAACCATCGTAGGGATTTTTTAAAAAAAGGGGCGCTTGCCTTCGGGGCAGTAAGTATCGTTCCCAGTCATGTGCTTTTTGCCAAGCCTGAAATCAGAAACAAAGCGGGTGAACTGATTAGAAAGGGCTCAGTAGTACCTAGTGATAGGGTAAACCTGGCATGTATCGGTATAGGCAACAGAGGAGGACAGGTGATCGATTCCATAGCGGCTACTGGTCTGGCCAATATAGTGGCGCTGTGTGATGTGGACATGGGGGCGCCGCATACTGCAGGAAGTATAAAGAAATTTCCAAAGGCCAAGCAGTTTCAGGATTTCAGGGAGATGTTTGATAAAATCAGTGGGGAATTTGATGCAGTGACGGTGGGTACACCGGATTTTTCGCATTTTCCCATTACTATGCATGCCATGGCAGCAGGCAAGGGCGTTTATGTAGAAAAACCTTTGGCCAGGACTTTTAATGAAATAGAGCTTTTGATGAAGGCTGAGGAAAAGTACAAAGTGGTTACACAAATGGGGAACCAGGGCCATTCCGATGCCAATTACTTTCAGTTCAAGTCTTGGGTAGAAGCGGGAATCATTAAAGACGTGAAGAATATTACCTGCCATATGAACGGGAGAAGAAGGTGGCATGGTTGGGATACTTCCATGAGCAGCTTCCCAGCGGCAGAACAGGTGCCCAGTACGTTGGATTGGGACAAATGGCTGACTACAGCCCAATACCATGATTATAATAAGGACTTTATCAATGGCCAATGGAGGTGCTGGTACGATTTCGGAATGGGAGCACTTGGAGACTGGGGAGCCCATATTATGGATACTTTCCATCAATTCCTGGACTTAGGGTTGCCTTATGAAGTGGATCCTGTGAAGATAGAAGGACATAATCCGCTGTTTTATCCCCAGGCTTCCACCTTGGCTTTTAAATTCCCTAAGCGTGGAAAAATGCCCAAGCTGACAGTGACCTGGTACGATGGATTGGACAATGTCCCTGAGGTACCTGCAGGTTATGGTGCTTCTGAACTGGACGCCAATATACCGGCTGCCAGCAATGGAAAAATACAGCCTTCGAAATTGAACCCCGGAAAGATTATCTACGGCAAAGACTTAACTTTCAAAGGAGGATCCCACGGAAGTACCCTGTCCATTATTCCAGAAGAAAAGGCCAAAGAAATGGAAAACAAGCTTCCCGAAGTACCGGAAAGTCCTTCCAACCATTTTGCCAACTTCCTGCTTGCCTGTAAAGGGGAAGAGGAAACAAGGTCGCCTTTCTCTGTGGCGGGGCCGCTAAGCCAGGTGTTCACCTTGGGGACATTGGCGCAAAGGATGAATACCAAGTTGAAATTTGACCGTAAGAAAAAGCAAATCACCAATAACAAACTGGCCAATGAGCTGTTGGTGGGGGAAGCCCCAAGAAAAGGCTGGGAAGAATATTACAAGGTGTAAGCTGTGAAAATAGGATGATTAGAAAAGGCCTGATGGATTCAGGCCTTTTCTAATTTTAAGTCCGTGCCTGTATTTATGCCGGCAACCATGGAACAGCTGGAAAGGCAAGCTTCTGTTCCTGCCTGCTGCCTATACGGATGTCTTTGATGGGGCGGTTTTATCGGGTTACTTCTTCATTAGGGTAAAAGGGAGCATCAGCAAATTCCCGATAAAGGACAGGCTTATGTCCACTGCAAAGCCTAAAATCTTAAAAGGCAATATCAAGAGCCATAGGATGGGGTATAACAGGAGAAAGAGCAGGGCCAATGGCCAGCAGAGTACAAGAAGAATGGCCCAAAGAATCAGGCTAATAAATAGGTTCATATAATGCGCATGTTTATGGCAGTTTAACTAAGGAAATTTAATATTCTGATCACTTTTCCAAAAATATGCCAAGTGCCCGTTGGGGTTCAATTGAGCTATTTCTGCTTTTAACGTGCAGGGAAGTGAACACCATTTGAACGATTTTGAACACCTGAACGATCGGTATGATCCCTTGTGGATCCGAGAAGATTCAGTTGAGGCGAAATGTACTTGCATAAAGGCTGATCCTCCTCACAGAAAAACTACCTTTTGCGATTGGGAAAAGAAATGAGCCTTTTTTCCTTTAAAATGTACGTTTTGTGGATAGATTATTTCTTCGGTCGTTTTTTTTAGGCAAATTCATCCAATAAAAATTTATCAAACCATAATAACCATGAAAAAAATAGGTGTCATTGTACTGACAATTTTAGTGATGGGCCTGGCCCAATCGTTTGTTTCAATAAATTACCAAAAGGACAACCATCTCAGTCAAAAGCAAAAGGCAGATGGATGGGAAATGCTTTTTGATGGAAAGAGCCTGGATGGATGGAGTAAAAAGAGTGGTTTTGCCACCTACAAGGTTGAAAAGGGCAATATTGTGGGCACAACCGTTCCGAAAAGTCCCAACACATTTCTGTGCTCGGATAAGTCCTATGCTGATTTTGAACTGACTTTTGACGTGAAATACGATCAGTCCTTCAATTCAGGGGTGCAGATCCGGGCAAAACTGAAGGGGAATGAGTATGGCGGCAGGGTCTATGGCCCCCAAGTGGAAATAGAAGAAAGTCCGGGGCAAGCGGGCTTTATTTATGGGGAAGCAGCCGGTGGATGGCAATCTACAGAACCCAATTCCAAAGATCCCGACGTGAATTCCCACAGTTATTTTAAGAACGATGAATGGAATCATTACAGGGTTTTGGCCCAGGGCAGAAACATTAAAACCTGGATCAACGGCAATTTGGTGGCAGATCTCGATCACGATCCAAAAAGGTATGAGGATAACAGCGAAGGATTTATTGGTTTACAGGTGCACGGTGTGGGCAATAATCCTGAAGCAATGAGTGTAAGATGGAAGAATATTTATATCAGGAGCATCAAATAATTTATAGTTAATAGTCATTTTGGTAAAGGTCTTCTTTGGATAAAGGAGGCCTTTATTGTTTTTATGGAATTTTTGACCAATTAAATCAATATAGTTTTTTGTGTTGAAATACACTTTTGTGATTGTATTTTATGTTTTTTTAGTTATATTTATTACTTGTTGTGCTAATAGCCAATGGTGCCTGTTAAGTAAGTTAACAGTTGATGGAATAAGATAATTGAATAGAATTGGATTGAATCACCTAACCTTTAATGAAATTTTATGCTGTTTAATTCATTTGAATTTTTGATTTTCTTGCCACTGGTCTTTCTGGTCTATTGGTTTGTGTTTCAAAAGTATTTGAAGGCCCAAAATGCTTTTTTGCTGTTGGCGAGCTATGTGTTTTATGGTTGGTGGGATTGGCGTTTTCTAGGCTTGATAGCCATAAGTTCCTTTGTCGATTTTTTTTGTGGGCTACAAATCGGAAAAGCTGAGCAATCTAAAAGGAAAAAACAGTTTTATTTAGGCCTAAGCCTAGCGGTAAATTTAGGCCTTTTAGGTTTTTTTAAATACTTCAATTTCTTTATTGGCTCAACCATTGAAATGATGAATGCCATAGGATTTCAGGCCAATCCTTATTCACTGAGCCTGATATTACCCGTGGGTATTAGTTTTTACACGTTTCAGACCATGAGTTATACCATTGACGTGTACAAAGAGAAACTAAAGCCTGCTAAGGATATTATTGCATTTTTTGCTTATGTAAGCTTTTTCCCTCAGTTAGTAGCAGGCCCCATTGAAAGGGCGACCCAGCTTTTGCCGCAGTTTTATAAGAAAAGGGCGTTTACTTATAGCGAAGGCATGGAGGGGATGCGGCAGATCCTTTGGGGTTTGTTCAAAAAAATGGTGATTGCGGATAACTGTGCAATGTTTGTCGACCAGGTGTTTTCCAATCCTGCCGACCAAAGTGGCAGCAGTTTAATCTTGGGCGCCATCTTTTTCAGTTTTCAGATTTACGGGGATTTTTCCGGGTATTCTGACATTGCTATAGGAACGGCGAAACTTTTCGGTTTTGATTTGATGCGAAATTTTGCCTATCCCTATTTTTCACGGGATGTAGCGGAATTCTGGAGGCGCTGGCATATCTCCCTATCCACCTGGTTCAGGGATTATGTCTATATCCCTTTGGGAGGAAGTAAAAAAGGTCCTGGCAGAAACATGGGTAATGTTTTTATCATATTTCTTGTTTCTGGGCTATGGCATGGAGCCAATTGGACCTTTCTTTTCTGGGGAGGCTTAAATGCACTTTATTTTCTTCCCTTGCTCCTGAGAAACACCAACAGGGATAATTTGGAGATAGTCGCCAAGGGGAGGAATTGGCCCAGTTTAAAAGAACTGGGGCAGGTACTGTTTACTTTTGCTTTAATGACTTTGACATGGGTGTTTTTCCGTTCCCCGGATATGCAGAGTGCTTGGGCCTATCTCATGGGCATATTTTCTCCAGACCTCTTTTCCATACCTAATTTGGACAAACGCACCTATTTGTTGTTGGCATTGATAGGGTTCTTTGTATTGGTGGAATGGAGGGGAAGAGAAAGTGATTTTGCAATTCAGCGAATGGGGCTCTTCAGGCCCGCTGTCTTAAGGTATGGGTTTTATTATAGTTTAATCATCATCATCTTTTTGTTGGCTACTGACGAACAGGAATTTATTTATTTTCAGTTTTAAGAAGTTGTCAAAAATATCACTTGGATTAGGTCTCTGAGGTAATTGGATTTAACTTGCTTGGGCAGAACTTTTCAAATAGCAGGTTATTATTTGAATGATTAACATTGTACCCTATCAGCAGACACGTAAAAAGGAGTGGGAAGCATTGATTCAAAATGCCTCCAACAGTACTTTTCTGCATTCTAGAGATTTTATGGATTATCATCAGGACAGGTTTGAAGATTGCTCCTTGATGGCCTATCTAAATAATAAGTTGGTGGCAGTATTGCCAGCAAATCTTGCCAAAAATCAGGTACACTCTCACCAGGGACTTACCTATGGTGGAATCTTAGTGGATAGGTCACTGTCTACTTCTGCGGTCATGTGCCTTACTGCTGAATTTTTGGAATTTTACAATAAAAGAAACCTTAACACCCTTTTTTTAAAATTGGCTCCTTCCATCTATGGATTGCCCGGACAGGAGGTTTTTGAGTATATAATGTTTGTTTTGGGAGCGGTGGTATTTCGGACGGATTTGACCTACGCTTTAACCATGCCTTTCGATGGTTCAGTACTGTCCAAAAGAAGAATCAGAGGGATTAAGAAAGGGGAGCAGAATGGGGTTGTCGTAAAGAAAACTGATGATTATGAGCCATTTTGGAAGGAAGTGCTTTGTCCAAATTTGATGGATCGCCATGGTGTCTCTCCGGTTCACGATAAGGAAGAAATAGCTTTTCTTCATAAAAATAACCCCGGAGCAATTCATCAATATGAGGCTTTTTACCAAGATCAGTTGGTTGCCGGAATTACAGTTTTTGAAACAGAAAAGGTGGCACATACCCAGTACATCGCTTCCACCACTAAGGGGAGGGAAGTAGGTGCTTTGGACGTTTTGGTGAAGAAACTGGTGATGGAAGAATTTGCGCACAAAGCATATTTGAATTTTGGGATTGTCAATGAAAAGGAGGGTACTTGTATCAACAAGGGCTTGATGGAGTGGAAAGAGAGTTTTGGGGCTAAGCCCTATGCACATAAGTTTTACCGGATAGCTACCGGGAATTTTGGAAAACTTTATGAAGTGGCAGGTAAAAGCAGTTTTTGAAATACGATTATCCTAAATTGCACCATTAAATTTATTTCTCGCGGATTCCACAGATCTACCTGGCGTCAGACAGGATTACATGGAATTAAAAATCTTTTCTGTGGGCTTCTGTGCATTCTCCGCCTCGGCGGACAAGTTGTGAGAGATGGTTTGCTAATTTAGAGCTACTGGTGTCTTCGCGGATAAGCATAAAAGACTATCAAATATTGTTTAATCCTTCCTTGTAAACCATGTTAGATTGTGAGAAGGCATGGTATATAAAAAACAGTGGTTCGGCGATTTCCACCGAACCACTAAAGTTAGTAGAGTGCTGGTTTAATTCATTTTTCGGTTAAGTTCCATGGGGATGTTTATGCGTACTTCATCGCCTACGACCAGTGTAGCGGCCCAATCCCCAACACCCACGCCGTATTCTGTTCGGTCCAAAGAGGTGTCTATTCTGATCCCTAGAATGATCGTATCCTCCATCATTGGATGCTCCATTTCTCCGGTTACCTGAAAGGGAATGACAACATCTTTCGTGGTGTTTTTAATGGTTAATTTGCCATGTGCCACATATTCTTTTTTGGATTTTTGTTTTACTTTGGTGGAAACAAACTTGATTTCAGGATATTCTTCCACGTTGAAGAAGTCTTCAGAGCGCAAATGCCGGTCGCGTTTTTCATTGTCCGTATCGATGCTGGCTACATCGATGGTGAATGAAAATTCTCCGGCTTCTGGATTTTTGGGATCGAATTTAAAGGAGCCTTCATAATCATGGAATTTTCCTTTGACCTCATTGAAGAAATGGTTGACGCCAAAATTAACAGAGGTGTGTGCTCTGTCCATTGTCCAATGGTGCGCCTCCTGTGCCTGAGCCATAAGAATGGGCAGGACCAATAGCATGACAGTGAATCCGAATTTTTGAAGTTTTGTTATCATGGCTTGAGAATTTTAGTGAGTAATGGTTTATAAGATTATACGGGATTTTGTAAGAAATTGGGTGTAGTGGCTTATTTTCTAAACGAAATCCCCTTATCGTGCGTTTAAACTTTTCTTTAAAGCCTAAGCTTTTGCCATTTGGACTACCGAGGATCAGCATGAGCATAAGCAAAAAGAGCTCTCCAATTTGGAGAGCTCTTTTTGCTTAAACGGCACTTGGAAGAAGGACCGTATTATTGATGGTCTGAGGACTACTGCTCAAGCACTTTTGCATAATTAATGCCTAGCTCATCCCACTGCAGCTGGAGGCCTTTTAAGGCCGTTTTGAAGCTGTCAAAGTCCTTATTTTCTTTAGTTGTCCAGCCTACTTCCGCAAAGGCGGCAATTCGAGGAAAGGTTTGGTACTCGATTTCCCGATAGGTGGGGGTCCATTCGCTCCACATCTGGCAGCCAAGCCCGTAGACGTTTTGGTGGAATTTGGGTGCCAGCCCTTCTGGAATAGGGTCAAAATTATAGGCTTTTTCCAGGTCAATACTTTTATAGCTGTAGTCCAGATAAGTTCTACTGTGCAGGGAATTGACGATACCGTAACCTTTTTCAGCTGCCTGTGTGGCGAGCTCCGGATTTCCTTTCCAGAAGTGAACGACCACATTTTTGGCCAAGGCTGTTTCAGCCTTTTGGTCGTCCTTTTTTTCTTCAAAGTCGGTGTGGATATTGATTCCCATGATTTCATTCCATCCCATCATTCGCCTGTCCTTGGATTCAATGAACTTTGAAATCTTATTGGTGAAGTCTATCTGAAGGTCGGCGGGAGTTTTTAGCCCTTTTTCCTTCATGTATTTTTGAACGTGGACCGATTCTTCCCAGACTTTATATCCTACTTCATCCCCACCGATGTGGATTACCTCAGAAGGGAAAAGCTGCATGATTTCATCGAGTACATCTTTGACAAATTGCTCTACCTCAGGCTTGGTGACATCATAATTGTCGTAATGGCGGCCAAACTTTACGGGAACATCAATTTCCTTTCCGGCAGTGCCCAACCAGGTATAAGCGGCAATGGCCGCGCTGGAATGTCCGGGCATTTCAAACTCGGGTACTATCGTGATGTTTCTTTCAGATGCATAGGCCACGATATCCTTTATTTGTTCTTGGGTATAATAGCCTCCATGTGGTTCACCGGAAGTCTCACCACTTCCCCAAGTCCCGATTTCCGAGTTGGTTCTTTTGGAACCTATTTCGGTCAGCAAGGGATATTTTTTGATCTCTATTCTCCAGCCAGCATCATCGGTCAGATGCCAATGGAAAATATTCATTTTAAGCTGGGCCATTTGATCCAGTAGCTTTTTTACAAATTCTTCCCCATGAAAATAACGGGCCTCATCAAGCATATAAGCCCTCCATTGAAAACGGGGCTTGTCTTTGATTTCCAGACTTGGTACCAACCATTGGCTGTTTTCTGCCATTGGCTGCACTGTTATCAGTTGTTTTAAGGTTTGTATCCCGTAAAACCATCCTCCTTTATCGCCGGCAGTGATGGTGATCTGCGATGGATCAACTTGCAGGTGATAGGCTTCGGGTTCCATTTCTGAGGAGTGTTCGAAGCGAACATCAGCGCTTTTGTCTTCCACAAGCTCAGCCTGTATTCCCGTTGATTTTTTGACCATCTCTATTAAAAAACTGGCGGCTTTTTGCTGTTGCTCCTCACTGATCGAAACGGTCATGTTTTCATCCAGGATCATGGAATGTTCACCTAGTTGAACGGATTCGGGTTTGGGGAGTAAGGAGATCTCTGATGGAGAAAAACTCCTTCCTTTTTCGGAACAGCTAAAAATCACTAAGGAAAGAAGAAAGATCCCTAAAAGTAAATGGTTATTTAAAGTATGTTTCATGTTTTATAATTTTTGACTGTATAAAGATAATAAAAAGAAAATTTTTATTTTCGAAATGATTCTTTTTTTCGGTTGTATAGGGGCTGCTGTAGGATAGCAGTTTTAAGTTTTTGAGTGTAAAAGAGCCTGGTTGTTGAAAGGAATCCGGTGTCGATAATCGGGAGAAAAAGAACTTCTAAAGGTGAAGGAATGGAAGTTTATTTCGGCAGGCTCACTTCGGCAGGCTCGCTTCGGCAGGTTCACTTCGACAAGCTCAGTGACCCAGTGACCCAGTGACCGATTGAGTAAGTGACCAAGTGGTCCAGTGCCTCAGTGATTTACAGGGATTACAGGCGGGGTGTCCTGTGGGTAGTATCTTTGGCCATTGCGGATCAAAAAAAACAAGGAAGTCTTTTCTTATAATCATGTTTTATTTTTTTTAAATTAATAAAAATGTATTATGTATATAAATAAATGGTTTTCAAATAATTTTAGTATATTCGTTGAAGTTTTATTTAAACCCTAATCATTTACGCTATGAAATTTTTAAAAATCACGTTTTTCTTGGTTGCTGTAGGATTGTTGTTTTCATGCAAAGAAGAGGAAACCCCACTGGTCAATGATGGTATCGCAGGAGTTTGGAAAGTCAGCGGAATTGAATATTCAGGAGTTACCACTGCAATCATAGAAGGAGAAGAGTTGAAGAATACCTATCGGGGAGTTGGTTCGGATATGAATTTAACCCTTCAGATGAAGGAATCACCTAATGAGTATGTATCCAGCGGTGGATATACGATTACACTTTACCTAGATTACGCAGGGCAGGAGATGGACATTCCAGTGGTCATTGATGGGTTTATGGGGAGAGGTATTTGGCGTTTGGATGGTGATGTTTTGACGGTAACCCAAGCTGATCAAACAGTTCAATCGTGCAAAATAGTGAGTTTGGAGGAAGAAGAATTGGTGATTGACTTTTCAGAAAGTATCGTGCAGAATTACATGGGGGTTGTGGTCAATAATATCATTGATGGAACGGTCCATTTTAAGCGCTAGTGCCGTAGCTGGTTTTATTTTTGTTCAGGCAATCATTTAAGGGCTATTTATCTACTTCTATGGGCCACAGGAGGGCTCAAGGCTGTTGATATGGCTTCCGAGGCAGATGCTACAGTTTTTGGTTTTGAATGGAAGCTGCAAAATGAACGAAATCAAGAACTAATGTTCATTGGCTATTCGCTTTACCTCATTGAGCAAAAGGGGAAAGGCAGGGGCGGTCATATTATGGCCGTAACCGTCCATCTCATACAATTGGGTGTTTTTATGACCTGCGACTTTCATCATACGCATCATATAGGCATTTTCCTCGTACCTGCCAAGAAGCTCGAGTTCACGGTCTCCCGTTATCAGGAGTAAAGGAGGAGCGTCCGGACGCACGAAGAAAAGCGGCGCCATGTCATCGATGACCGGTTGTGTGCCATCAATGCCTCTTTCCTCTCTGATGGTAAAATGGGTAATCATATGGCCACTGAAGGGAATCAACCCCGCTATATCATCGGCATCTATCCCATATTTTGACAGGTAGCTTTTGTCCATACCGACCATGGCCGCAAGGTAACCCCCTGCGGAATGTCCTGAGATAAATATTTTGGAAGGGGAGCCCCCATAATCTTTGATATTTTTAACTACCCAGGCCACAGCAGCCGCAGCGTCCTCTACATAAGAGGGGGATTTGACATGCGGATGCAGCCGGTAGTTAACCCCTATGACAGCAACTCCCTGTTCTTTTAGGGCTGCCGGTATTTCTTTTTGTCCGCCGCTCAATCCTCCTCCATGAAACCATACGATGGTGGCAAAATCCTCTTTTTCTGCTGGGTAGTAGAGGTCCAATACACAGCGTTCTTCCATGTATTGGTCCAATCGCTGTTCGTTCTCGTAATAGGCAATGTTTTCCTGTATTTTATAAGAAATACCTTGGGAGAAAGTGAGCATGGGTAAGAGGGCCAGCAGCAATAGCAAGACTTTTTTCATAGAGAGTCAGTGTTAGTATAGAAAAAACAAAAGGTGAAAATAACCGTTTTTCTTAATTTTTACTACATATGCAGGAAAGGGACTGTGTATCTGTGCAGCCCCTACCTGTCTTGCCTTGCCCTTTAGGCTTTCATGGATGATGATTAACTATCAATCAGGAGAAAGTGGGTTCCAGTTCTTTTTCTTGTTTAGCGTTTCTCTTTCTCACTAGAATGATGCCCAATGCAAACAAAATACCTACGCTGGCAATTCCTGCGCCTACCCAATCAGCAGAGGTGTATCCATATCCCATTGCAATGGGAAGGCCTGCTAAATAAGCCCCCAGAGCATTACCAATGTTAAACGAGCTTTGGTTGAGGGAGGAGCCAAGGGTTTCTCCCCCTTTGGATGCCTTGATAATGACCATCTGAGCGGGAGTCACGATACAGAAAGAGCCTGCTCCAATCAGGAAGGTCATGATTAAAACGGCTGTTTTGTCATAGGCCAGGAAAGTATTGGCAGCCAACATCAACGAGATTAGGGTCAAGGTGATGATGACGGCGTAAATAGGCGAGAACTTTTCAGCCATTTTTGCGCCTATGAAATTGCCAAAAACCATCCCAAGACCAGCCAACACCATCGCATAAGGGACAACACTCTCAGGGTGTCCGGCTACTTCAGTGATCAAAGGGGCAATATAACTGTACCAGGCAAAGAAGCCTCCTGTACCTATGGCGGTCAGCAAAATGGTCAACCAAAGTTCTAAACGCCTAAAAATCCTGAATTCCTTAAGTATACTGGAATCCGCCGGTTTTTTAAGGCTTGGCATCCATAGCTTCAGGGTCAACATGGTCAATAAGCCAATAATCCCTGCCAACAAAAATGCTATGCTCCAGTTAAAGTGTTTCCCCAGGAAGGTGGCCATGGGCACTCCAAGCAGGTTGGCTATGGTCAGCCCCCCAAACATAACGGAGATGGCCTGCGCCTCTTTTCCCTTTTTAGCCAGCTTTCCAGCTACTACAGCTCCAATGCCAAAGAAGGCCCCATGGGGCAAACCAGCTAAAAATCTCAACAAAATAAAGGAAGTATAACCGGTGGCAAAAGCGGAAAGGGTATTGAAAATGGTGAACCAGACCATCAGACCGAACAACATCTTATGGGAGGGCCATCTGCTTCCTAAGCTGGTCAGGAGTGGGGCTCCTACCACCACACCCAAGGCATAAGCGGAAATGAAGTGTCCAGCCTCTGGGATGGTGATGTCAAATGCCATGGCAATTTCCGGCAGAATACCCATAATGACAAATTCTGTCAAGCCAATGCCGAAACCTCCAATGGCCAAAGATAGCAGTGCTTTTTTCATAGTAAAAAAACAGTAAGTACAGTTTAGGGATAATAGGTTAAGTGGTATCAATAAATAATGGAATGAAAAAGTTCGTTTTCTCGAAGAAAATATAGAGAAAATTAAAATTATTGCAATTAATAATTCCTTTGATAAATGATTGAATAACCAAGGGAGGTGTGGTGTGGGGATAAGTACTTATCCCTATAAATACGCCTAAGACTTAAAAAGATGGTTCAGGAATAAATAAATGGGCGGTCTGACAACCTATTTGATATTGCTTCGATTAAAGTAATAATGAGCAAGTTTTCAACGGTCTGCTCCTACAGCTACTAAAATATCGGGTCCATGAATACAGTAAAAGTTCAACTCATAATTGATCAGGTAGAAGAGATTCTCAAAAAACTGGGGAAGGACCAGAGAAAGTATGCACATGTGCTGTCAGCAATCCACCCTTACCATCTGAAGAGTGCCACTAATCTGATCAATTACCATTCCCTAAGGTCTTTTGATCTAAGGGATTTGCAAAGAAAGCTGGGCTATCTCGGCATGTCCCGGTTGGCACGGGCAGAAGCCCATATTGAGGCCAGTTTGAAAACCACCCGTTTTTATTTGTACCAACTCATTGGAAAGAAGAGGGCTTGGCCTTCTAGCCAGACGATTTCCATAAAAAAGAGCGAAAAGCAATTGTTGAAAAATAGTAACAGGCTTTTTGGGGATCCTCCCGCAAACCGCCGCCAGCGCATCATGGTGACCATGCCTGCGAGTTCGGCAGATGATTATGAGTTGGTAGAGCAGATGATCCAAACAGGGATGAAAATAGCACGCATCAATTGCGCCCATGAGACAAAGGAGGATTGGCGGAATATCATTCTTCATATTAGGGCTGCCGATCAAAAACTCGGTAAAAAAACGGTTGTTGCAATGGATATCGGCGGGCCCAAGATCCGTACCGGGGAAATGGAGAAATCCGTTGTCCTGCACGAGGGAGATGTGATTCACCTTTCCAAAACTCCTGTAATCGGCAAAGCACCTGAGTATACTAAGGAAGGTAGGCTGCTTGGCCCCATGGTTATTTCATGTACCTTGCCTGAAGTGTTCGATTATATTGAGGCTGGAGATCCGGTCTTTTTTGATGATGGCGTGATCAAGGGAAGGATAGTGTCGGTTCAGGAGACCTTTGCCGAGGTCAAAATACTATGGACAGGTCAGGGCAGTGCCAAACTAAAAGCAGATAAGGGTATCAATTTTCCTGAATCAAATTTATCGATCCGTGGGCTGACCAAAACGGACAGGGATAACCTACCGTTTATTGCCGAATATGCAGATATTGTAAATTTTTCATTTGTAAATACAGCCGAAGATGTCCGTGAAATGCATCAGGCTTTGTCTGATTTGGGCGTATTGGATAAAATGGGGATCATTTACAAAATTGAAACCCAGGCAGCCTATAATAATTTGATACAGATACTATTGGAAGCGATGAAAGCCCCCAAAGTAGGGGTGATGATAGCCCGGGGGGATCTTGCCATAGAGGCAGGCTGGGAGCAAATGGGAAACATACAAAAAGAGATGCTTGCCATTTGCAATGCCTGCCACGTGCCTATTGTTTGGGCTACCCAAGTGCTGGAGAAATTGGCCAAAAAAGGACTGCCCAGCAGGTCGGAGATTACCGATGCCGTCAATGCCACCAAAGCAGAATGCATTATGCTCAACAAAGGGCCTCACATTGTGA
Source organism: Echinicola sediminis (assembly GCF_054777495.1). NCBI lineage: Bacteria > Pseudomonadati > Bacteroidota > Cytophagia > Cytophagales > Cyclobacteriaceae > Echinicola > Echinicola sediminis. The sequence continues at coordinate 30,593 of NZ_BAAHAP010000049.1, forward strand.
AAGCCATCGAACTATTGGATCAGATCATTGTGGATGCTGAACAATACCAACACAAAAATGCTCCGGTGCTTTCTCCGTTGAAAAAACTCAAGAGAAACATGAGATAGCATGATGATGCGGGATTACTGACCAGCAAATCCCATTTTAAAGTATATCTTGTGTTTTGGAAGGAGAGGTAGAGGTTTGTTTTATATGTTTGTAGTAATTAAGTAGAAAAAATATGAACGAAGCCGAAAACAACAATCAAATAGAAATTTGGTATTGCACCCAATGTCGTTGGATGTTAAGGGCTACCTGGATGGCCCAGGAACTGTTGACTACCTTTGATGGAGAGATTGCGCAGCTGACCCTTAGGCCAGGGACAGGAGGAATATTTGAAATCAGGGCCAATGGTAAACTGGTTTGGTCAAGGAAAGAAGCAGGAAGGTTTCCCGAGATCACCGAACTGAAGCAAGTTGTCAGGGATGTAATCGCACCGGACAAAAGCCTAGGGCATTCTGATAAGAAAAAGGAGTAGTTTTTCGTTTCTAACGGTTATTGATCGGTGAACTAAGAATTTGTTATTGGGGAATGGAATTATTATGTTTTTGGTGGATAGCGCTTTTTTTAGCTAATAAAATGCAACCACCATGGGGATAAAAACCCCGTTAAAGAACAACGAAATTGTCCCTGTCTCAGGATTGCAAATACTTTTGGATTGGAAGGTCGGGATTTTAAATCCCGACCAGCTCGTATTTAACTGTTTAGGCAGCTGCCCCGCTGTGGGGGACAGGGATGTCTGTTTAACTGCTTAAGACAACACTTGGTATACACTTCAGGAAATTATACTTTTAAACAGCCTCTAAATCCTCTGGCAGCATAATATGATTCGGCACCATTATGATAGAGAAAAACATGGTCAAAGCGGCGGTCACAAAATAGGGCCCCTCCTAACTCTCTGATTTTTGCCGGGGTTTTTACCCAGCTGGAGGTTTTCAAGTCAAAGTTTCCCACTTGCTGTAGTCTACGGTATTGCTCTTCGGTTAGCAATTCAATCCCCATCTCTTGTGCCAAGTCCATTGCGCTGTTTTTCGGAGGATGTGCCTTTCTGGATTCAAGGGCCTTCCTGTCATAGCAAAGGCTTCTTCTTCCTTTTGGACTTTCAGCGGAACAGTCATAAAAAGTGTATTCACCTGTTTTTTCATCAAATTCAATCACATCAGGCTCCCCTTCGGTACTTTCCATTTCTTGGAGGGACCATAGCTTGTCAGAAGCGGCCTCCAATCTGACTAGCACTTCTTCCCAATTCATGCCCATATGGCGATGCATGTGCTTTTCAAAACGGATTTTAAGTATGCTTAAAAGTGCTGCGCATTGCTCTGAGGATAGTTCTTTATGCTTGATTTTCATGTGTTTAGTTTACCCGTCAGGGCTCTATTATGTTAAAAATAATTGTAAAATGACTTTCCCACACCAGCAATCGGATATTTTTGGTGTTTGATTAGGTCCGTTAGAGATCAGGTCCTGACCTTATGAAAAATCATAATGCTAGTTACATTTTTAAATAATTTAGTCCAAGAAAATCATATGCCAGGATACCGATAATTCCAGCAGGCACAGCGCGTTTTCGATTTATCGTTTTTATAACTTTATCTGTTTCGATCCAAACTTCAAAACCTTTGAGCGAAATAGGCGATCAACCTGTACATGCCCGGCAAACCTAAAGTTTTTCTAAGTTTTTGAGGATTTTGGATTTACACTCGATTGAGAGGCTATGGTCGGGGGATTTATCTTGAGAGATCCAATTTTCAAGGGCACGTTTTAATTGCCAGCTTTGCCACTGATAAGCCCGACAAGCCTTACACATGGACAAATGAAAATTAAGCTGGATTTTTTCCGCAAAGGTGAGTGTGACCAATTCCCTTTTTTCAATCAGCTCAGTGGCTTTAATGCAGGGGAGAAAGAGGTAGTTCATTATCTGTCTCATAGAAAGGCGGATAGTTTTATGAATCTTTTTCAAACCATTTTAGCTCGATGCATTTTTTTAATAAAAGCATCGAACGGTGTGTGATCTGCCAAAAATTAGACAGACTGATACCCAGCTCCTGACAGATTTCCCTACTATTTCTTTCAGATAAATACTTCATGGTCACCACTTTTTGCCAGTGCAAGGGTAAATCATCCATACAGATGTCCATGATATGCTTAAATTCAGGGTTGTCCAGGAGGTTTCCATGATCCTCCCAATGTGCCTCCCATCCGTTAACTGTCCAGTTGCCATATTTATCAAACAGCGCTGCAGTATTTAGAAAGACGGGGTCATTGGCAAGATTATGTTTCTCTGTTTCGGTTCGGACCGTTTTTCGGTAATGATCAATTATCTTGTTGTTCAGGATTTTAAACAACCAGGTTTTGGGGCTGCTTTTGCCCTGGAATGAGTTAAAATACTTAAAAGCAGATAAGAAGGTCTCCTGAACAAGGTCCTCGGCGATTTCGCGTTTTGCGGTTTTATGGTATGCCCATGAATACAGTTCATCCCCGTGAGTTTTCACCCATTCTTCTACCGTTCTTATTTTGTCCTTTTTTTTGATTTTCATTTCCAAAGAAATTTAATGCCGACAAGTCCCAAAATTACCTTGAAGCATTGTGTCTTTTTACTCTACAATACATCATACGGAAATTAGCAACAAACAGCCCGTAAAATTGTCAGGATGTGGCCGTTAGTAAGTCTATTTACTAGGATTGGAAAATGTTCCAGAACGGTAGGAACTATCCGGTCTGTCAAAGGCTGATGAAAATGAAAAAAGAAACCTGGCTGGGCAAAAGGCTTATAGCAAGCCTAAAAAGAGGTTTGGGATGCAGTTGCTGCTGTATGGTGCTACTTATGACTTTTTTTGTCCAAAATGCGGTCGGGCAGGCATGCTGTTCAGGAGGCGTACCGTTGTCGGGAGCCTTGGGCTTAGGTGCTGCTGATGGGGGGAATATTCAGTTTTTGTTCACTTATGATAGAAACGAACTGAAGGATTTGATGGACCAGGAGTCAATACTGAACGACGATACCAGGGAAAGAAGGACGGTGTCCCAGCTATTGGAAATCAACTATGGATTGAAAAATAGGCTTTCATTGGCCCTTGTACTGCCTTATGTACAGCAAGAAAGGATAGTAAAAGGCTTTCAAGGTGCTGATGAGGTCACTGTCACCAGAGGACTTGGGGACCTTTTGTTTCTGACAAAATATGAAATGGTCAATCCTAAAAGAAATTCGAGCTTCGAGTGGATCCTCGGCGGGGGAGTCAAAATGCCCACCGGAAGGACTAACTTCAAAAATAATAATGGACTGCCGCTCATCGCTGATATGCAACCGGGATCGGGTTCTTGGGATGGTATCCTTTGGAATTATTTTACTGTCCGAAAAGTCCTGTTTCCCCGTGCGAGCATCGTCAGCATCATGGTACTCAGGAAGTCAGGGACAAATAATTCCTATAATGAGAGCCAAGAGTACCGCTTCGGTGATGAGCTGATGGCCAATTTGGGGATTAGTTATAATTTTCTGTTGTACTGGCCAATTGATGTTTTTTTGTTCGGGAAATACCGTAGTCAAACAGAGGATAAACTTGATCAAACTATTTTTCCCAACTCTGGAGGCCGATTCGGATATCTTGTTCCAGGCTTCAACCTTAATTTCAATCCCAATTTTGCTTTCAGGGCATCCGCGGATTTTCCGGTCTATAGAAAGGTGAAGGGAACCCAACTGACTACCAGCAAAAGGCTGACTTTTTCACTTTTTTATAACCTCCAGTCCAAGAAAAATAAAATTCCAGCAAAATTTAAAATAGATGAATTATGAAAAGGTTATGGATAATGTTTGCGGTCATGGGGCTGCTGGCAACCAACTGTGCTGAGCAAAGCAGTTCCCCTGTAGGATCCGGTGGGGGGATATATAATCCAAACGACTGGCTGATTCCCTTGCATCAAGTATTTGACGGAGGCCCTGGGAAAGATGGTATCCCTGCCTTGAGCAATCCAAGCTTTATAGCTGCGGGAGCTGCAAGCTATTTGGAAGACCATGATTTGGTTTTGGGATTTGTTTCCGGTGAGGAGGCGAAGGCCTATCCCCATAGGATCCTAGACTGGCACGAAATAATAAATGACGACATAGGAGCTAATTCAGTAGCGGTAATTTATTGTCCCCTCACAGGCACAGGGATCGGTTGGGATAGAAATGTAGGAGGCAACAAAACCACCTTTGGGGTTTCAGGGTTGCTTTACAACAGCAATATTATTCCCTATGACAGGGGCTCTGATAGCAATTGGTCCCAAATGCTACTTCAGGCAGTGAACGGAACGCTGAAAGGCCAAAGTCCTGAAACTATCAACCTGGTGGAAACCACTTGGGCAACCTGGCGGGAAATGTACCCTGAGACTTTGGTGGCTTCAGTAAATACAGGCCATGACAGAAACTATGCTTTCTATCCGTATGGAGGTTATCGGGGAAATGAACAGATCCTTTTTCCGATCAGCAGGAATGATGATCGATTGCACCCCAAAGAACGCGTGCTTGGAGTGATCAAGGCTGGCACCGTACAGGCCTATAGTATTGAAAACTTTGGTGAGGAAAATACGATGATCAGGGATCTATTTGGTACCACAGCTCTGGTTATTGTGGGCAATAAAGCCAAAAATTTTATTGTTGCCTTTAACCGGGAATTGTCCGATGGTACATTGCTGGAATTTGACCTTGTCCATGATCAAGGGGCCGTCATCTTGACCGATCAAGAAGGGAATTTCTGGGATGTATTCGGTAGGGCTATACAAGGTCCCCGGCAAGGAGAGAGGCTTCAGTCCTTGCCCCAAATGATGGGATACTGGTTTACCTGGCCTGCATTTTATGAGGTCAGTCTTTATGGGCAGTAATAGTTCGGGATTTTTTTTAAAGGAAGGTCTACTTGGCGTCCCTTGGGTTTAGGGGGTGATGAAATTCCTATAGTTTAAAGATAATTACTTTCTTTATCTGGGCGGATTCAAGATGGAAGGAAAATTTTGCTTTTTTTGGGCTCATAGGTTCGCTGTCGTTACACCTTTGCTGTCTGGGCGTAACGGTGAAAATGGATGAAATAAGGAACTTCTAATTTTCCACTGCTTTGTCGACTTGGATTTGTCCGACAAACGAGTAATTTTGTTACTCGTGAGTAATTTTTTTACTCAATACAGCTAGGCCTTGTCATAAAGAAACAGTGGGGCTGACCGGGCGAAGCTGTGGAAATAGTTTTGAGAAGGGAGTGGGGAGTTTAGTGACTAATCCTTCGCAGACTTCCATCTCCTAAAGGGGCTATAGCGTGTAGAGAAAAGAGTAAAGAAGAAAGAGTAAAGATTGAAACGGGCATTTGGCTTTAGGCCTTTGACTTTAAATAAGAAAGAAGCGAGTAGGTAACTGTCAAATA